>NZ_CAJHOE010000004.1 GCF_905120475.1 Campylobacter suis
TATATTATCAAAACTAAGACAAGCAAACTAATATAAATTCTGCTATACTCTTGCTAGGAGCATAATGATGAAAAGATTGTTTAGCTATAGCAAGAGTGTGGATTTTAAGTTGTATGTTGTTATCATCCTAGCTAGCCTGCTGTTTTTAGTTTTTGGTGTGAAATTTTATCACGAAGTTAAAACTCAACTTGTAAATTTATCCGATGTTAATAAAATCACAACAGCACAAAATATCGTAAAGTCTTTTGATGCATGGATAAATGAACGTACAAATGCACTAAGCGTAATCTCTAAAATTATAGAAAACTCATATTTGTTAGATGATGAAAATGAGTTAAATTCCATTTTAAAAACTATGCTCGTGGTTTCTAAAAATTTTGATATGGTTCAGATTTTAAAAAATGATGGTGAAATTTATGTAAATGGTGAACGCTATAAAGATGAGTCTGTCGTTCCAAAATCAGAGCGAACAAACCTTCTTTGGTATATACAAACCATTCAAACAAATGCTCCCACTATAAACTATATGCCAAATCACACCATCTTAAAAGTCCCAACGCTCAATATCTGCGTGCCAAACCATAAAAACTCAGATGTCGTGGCTGTGCTTTGTGGAGTTGTAAAGCTTGAAGATATTTTTACAAACATTAAAAATTTTGAGCTAGCGCAAAATGTCTATGCTTTTTTACTAACGCACAACGGCGAAATTTTAACCAAAATGGATAATGAAGATACTAAAAATAAGATAGAATACCGCACAAAGGAGATGTTTTTAAACCAAAGCGATGTAAGTGGCTTTACTATAGATAGTAGTTTTATCTCGCTTTCTGAGATACCAGACCTTAACTGGTACATCGGTGTTGGTGCGTCTGAGTCAAGACAGATGAGTGAAATTTTAGCCTTTGCCCAGAAAAACTCACTAACTTTGCTTAGTGCTTTTATCTTGCTCATTTTATTTGCAAATTTTTTGCATAACTATATGTATAAAAGGGTTAGGGATAAAAACCGTGAGTATGAAATTTTACTAGAGCACAAAGCTAAAATGGCAGAAACAGGCGAGCTGATAGCAGGCATAAACCATCAGTTTATCCAGCCTGTAAACTCACTAAATATCATGATCTCATCGCTTTTAATGCTAGAACAAGAGGGAAATTTGGACAAAACAATGTTGCGTGAAATTTTACGAAGTGGCGAAGGCTCTGTAAAAATGCTTAAGGACACGATAGAGATATTTAGAAATTTTTATAAAACTAGCGAAAATATCGATAGCTTTAGCCTAAAGCAAAGCATAAAAAACCTACTCATGCTTATGCACACGGAGCTTAGCCGAGCAAATGTAAGTGTTGTCGTAACAGAGTTTGATGATGTACTTCTTAGACAAAAGGATAATATAATCCAGCAAATTTTGCTTATACTTATTCATAACGCAAAAGATGCTGTCGTTGAAAGATATGCTGATGACATCACAAAAAGGCAAATCATCTTAGATGCAAAGATCGATGAAATGCAGTGTAGAATTTGCGTCATTGAAAGCGGCATAGGAGTTAGTAAAGGTATGGTTGATAAAATCTTTAACGCACCAAAAACTACGAAAAAAACGGGTAATGGCATAGGGCTTTACTTTGGCAAAAAACTAGCAAATGAAAAAATAAACGGCGATATAGTCTTAAAACAAATGGCAAACCCAACTATCTTTGAGCTAAGCTTTCAAAGAAATTTAGAAAATTTGATATAAGTTAAAGGATAAAAATGCAAGCTGATACGCTAAAATTACTCTCAAATACAAGTGTGCTAATCGTTGAAGATGATACTATGGCGCGCACTTTGATACAAAATGCGCTAAAGCCTTACTGCAAGGCTGTTTTTGTCGCAGGCGATGGATATGAGGGTGTGGATAGTTTTTCAAAAATACCCCAGATGTTATACTCACAGATATTCACATGCCTATGATGAATGGCTTTGAGATGATGAAAAATATCCTAGCCATAAAGCCTCATCAAAAATTTATCGTCTTTACAAGTTTTGATACTGACAACAACTTACTAAAAAGCATAGAAGCAGGAGCTGCGATGTTTCTTAAAAAGCCTATCGATATGCAAGTGCTTCGCTCCATGCTACTAACCCTTAGCGCAAAAAGCGAGGAAAAATTAATTAAAATAGATGAAAATTTAAGTATAAATTTGCAAAAAGAGAGAATTTTTAAAAACGGAAATGAAGTTTATCTAACTTTTTTACAAAATAAACTTTTTTGGCTCTTTGCCTACAACCTAAACAAGCTAGTAAGTTATGAGATGATAAGCGAGTATGTCTATGAAAACGAACCTGTTAGCAAAAGTGCTATACAAAATGTCATCTTGCGGCTTAAAAAAGAGCTTGGTATAAAGATAAAAAATATCTCAGAAGCAGGGTATATGCTAACTTCGGTAGAGTAATCAAACAAAACATAAAATTTACTAAAATTTTCACACTAATTTTATACTTCGTTGCTATAATGCTACAAAACTTTTCAAAGGAGAAAAAATGAAAAAGATCGTTTTAGTAGCACTTGGTGCTTTGGTTATGAGTGGAGTTGCTTTTGCTGATATGTCTAAGGGTGAGATGAAAACCCAGATGAAAGAGAAGATGGATATGATGCAAAATGATATGGACATGAAAAAGGATGAGATGAAAAAAGACATGGATATGAAAAAGGATGAGATGAAAAAAGACATGGATATGAAAAAGGATGAGATGAAAAAAGATATGGATATGAAGAAAGACGAGATGAAAGGCGAAATGAAAAAGGCTATGTAGTGAAAATTTTACTCATAGAAGACGATGAGATACTGCTTGAGCTTACACAAGAGTATCTTAGCGAAAATGGCTATGACATAAGCACTGCAACCGATGTAAATAGTGCCTTAGATCTAGCATATGAGCAAAAATTTGACCTTTTTATCATAGATGTAAAACTACCAAAAGGCGATGGGTTTTCTTTATTAAAAACCCTAAGAACAGCCGGTGTCAGCACGACGGCTATCTTTACAACCTAGCTAAGCACTCTTGATGATGTTGAGTGTGGATATGAGAGCGGTTGTGATGATTATCTAAAAAAACCATACGAGCTAAAAGAGCTTTTGCTTCGCATAAAAACCTTAACAAAACGCACCTTTTTGCATACAAATGATGAGTTTATAGACATCGGCAATGGATATAAGTTTTATCCGCAAAGCAAAGCCCTTAAAAAAGATGATGAAAATGTAAATATCTGCAACAAGGAGACCGAACTTTTACTATATTTTTTACAAAATAAAAACAAACTTCTAAGCAAAAATGAAATTTTAAACCACATATATAACTATGACGAAGAGCCTAGCGAGCTTAGTTTGCGTGTATATATAAAAAATTTACGCAAAATTTTAGGCAAAGAAAGTATCATAAACAAGCGAGGAGACGGCTATTTATATATCTGAAAAAATGCTGTAATATTTAAAATTTTATCGGTTTATCTTGTTAGCACACTTTTGTTTTTGGCTTATTTTTTCAATGATGAGTACTTAAATAAAAAGCAGATGATTATCAGTGAAGAGGTTAAAAATTTAAAAGAGATAAAAATGGGTGTGTATATGAAAGCTACTATGAATAGCTTTGAAGATGTTGAAATTTACGCATCGCAAAAAGGCGTAAATCTTTGCATAATCTCTGAAAATAACCAAACGCTTTATCAAAATAGCACTTGTGATCTACCAAAAGAGAGTATATTTTTAAGTGATGATAGGGTGGGAATTTATGAAAATATACAAAATATGCAAGGCGAAACTAGCGAGCTTGCTAAGGCTAGGATCATAATCCTTGGCAAAGATATAAAAAGCGAACTTTTTGCGTTAAAAGCTAAAATTTTTGGTGAAATTTTAGCCATTTTGTTAGCTATGCTTGCAGTTGCATTTGTGCTGACAAGGCTTGCTTTAAAGCCACTTTATGAAAAGATAAAAACACTAAATAACTTCATAAAAGACGCGACGCATGAGATAAATACCCCGCTTAGTATAGTGCTTATGAGTACCGAAACGATGGATGAATCAACCCTAAATAAGCGCAATTTAAACCGTGTAAATAATATAAATTTAGCCGCAAAAAGCCTGCATAATGTCTATGAAGACCTGCTTTATCTAAATTTCAAGCCAAGCATGCGAAAAAGCGTAACGATAGACTTTAAAACGCTACTTAACGAGCGCATAGAGTACTTTGGAATTTTTTTCGAAAAAAGAGCTTTAAATGTGAGTAAAAATTTACAAAATGCTACGATAAAAGCTAGTGAGCCAGAGCTTATACGCATAGTGATAACTTACTAACAAACGCCATAAAATACACAAACAAAGGTGGCTATATAAATATAAAACTCACATCAAGCTCGCTTTGCATTACAAACTCAGGCGAAGGCATGAGTAAGGAACAAATAGCTAAAATTTTTGACAGATATACAAGATTTAACGCAAATCAAGGCGGATTTGGCATAGGGCTAAGCGTAGTAAAAGAGTGTTGTAAAAACAACGATATAAACATACAGTGTCAAAGCTCACCAAACTCAGATACTACATTTATGCTAAGTTGGAAGTAAATTTATAATACACTTAATAAAAAACCAAAAATGCCAATAGTAAAAAATCATATTTAAAATATAAAATTTAATATAGATAGTTTTATTTAAATTTAAAAAATTTAACATATAATGTTGCTATAATTTTTGCGCAAAAGTGCAAAATAGGGGAAAATGATGCTAATAGACGGACATGGTAGAGTTGTTGATTATTTGCGTATTTCAGTAACGCAGCGATGTAACTTTCGCTGTCGATACTGCATGCCAACAACACCCTTTAGCTGGACTCCAAAGGAGAATTTGCTAAGCTTTGAGGAGCTATTTTTGTTTATCAAGGTGGCTATCGATGAGGGTGTAAAAAAGATTCGCATTACTGGCGGTGAGCCGTTAGTTCGTAAAGATCTTGATAAATTTATAGGTATGATAAGTGAGTACAAGCCAGACATTGATCTTGCGATAACCACAAATGGCTTTATGTTGCGCCATTATGCAAAAAGATTAAAAGAGGCTGGGCTAAAGCGCATAAATATGTCGCTTGATACGCTTGATAGCAAAAAGGCTGAATTTATCGCTCAAAAAGGTGTTTTGCACGAAGTTTTGGCTGGTTTTGACGCTGCGCTTGAGGCTGGATTAAAAGTAAAGCTAAACACAGTTGCTTTAAAGGGCATAAATGACGACGAGATAGTGAGTTTACTAGAGTTTGCGCGTGCAAATAACAGTCAAATTCGCTATATCGAATATATGGAAAACACGCACGCCAAAGATGACTTAAAAGGATTAAAGGCTGCTGAAATTTTAGATATCATCGGTAAAAAATATCACTTTGAGCAAGCTGAAAAGCTACCAAGTGCTCCAGCATCGCTGTTTAAGCTAGATGATGGATACACTTTTGGTATCATTGATCCGCATAAGCATGACTTTTGTGAGAGCTGTAACCGCATACGCTTAACTGCCGAGGGCTTTTTGATACCTTGTTTGTATTTTGAAGATGCGATGAGCATAAAAGAGGCTGTTCAGCGTGGAGATATAGTGGCTGCGAGTGAAATTTTACGCAAGGTATTAGCCAATAAACCAGAGAAAAATAAGTGGGAGATCGGTGAGCAAAGTGAGATCTCAACGCGTGCATTTTATCAGACAGGTGGTTGATGGCGCTTAGGCTGGTAGAGAGTTTTTTAAGTATTCAAGGCGAGGGTAAATATCAAGGAAGGCTTGCTGTTTTTTTACGCTTTTTTGGGTGTAACTTACGCTGTGAGGGTTTTGGCGTGAGTGCTATCTCCCCAAAAACTGGGGAGAGGATAGTTGGCTGCGATACCATTAGGGCTGTTTCAAGCCATTTTGACGCACCAGCTATAAAAAATGCTAATGAACTCATCTTGATAGTCCGAAATTTAGAGGCAAATTTGGCACAAAAACCTATCGTTGTTATAACTGGTGGAGAGCCTCTTTTACATTATAAAGAGCCTGTATTTTTAGAGTTTTTGGAACAAATTTTGCTCACAAATGATGTGCATTTTGAAACAAATGGCACAATTTTAGTTGATTTTGAAAAATTTCCACTATATAAAAAGTGTTATTTTGCTATTAGCGTAAAGCTAGAAAACAGCGCAGAGAGCGAGCAAAAGCGCATAAATGCAGTTGCTTTAAACGCTATAAAAGCTCACGCAAAAGACAGCTTTTATAAATTTGTCCTTTGCGCAAAAGACAGTGAAAAAACACAGATAGATAAAATTCTAGCCATTTGTAAAAATGAAGTTTGGTGTATGCCAATGGGTGCAGATAAGAATGAGCTAGTAAAAAATGCCATAAGTGTTGCAAATTTTGCCATAAAACATGGGTATAACTACTCAGAGCGCGTTCATATCAGGCTTTGGGACAAAAAAGAGGGTGTATGATAATTAGGAAGATGTTTAAATTTGAAAATGCTCATATAGTGCGGTTTTGTAGTTCAAAACGCTGCAGAACAAGCATACATGGACACAGTTATAGAGCTGAAATTTTACTTAGTTCAAATTTTTTAGATAACGCTGGTATGGTTTATGACTTTGGTTTAATGAAAAAAAATATTAAAACTATAATTGATAGCTTTGATCATGCGACGACTATATTTTCAGGTGATAGCGATGAGTACAAAAATGATCTAAAGCGCCACTCTGAGCGTTGGATAGAGGTTTCGCAAAATCCATCTGCAGAGCAGTTTTGTCGGATATTTTTTGTCATCATCGATAAGCTTTTAAAAATTTCTGTTATGCAAAATGGCGAAAAAGATGTCAAAATCCATAGCGTTATCGTGCATGAAACAGACACCGGATATGCTCAGTGCTTTCAAGAAGACGCTTATAATAAGCAAATGGGTGAGATAAAGCTAGACGAGATTATCTTTTCGCAAGCGATTATCGATGAGTGGGAAGATAAAGAACTTTTTGAAAAAATAAAGAAAAAACAAGCTATTATAAATGAAAAGGATGTTTAAAATGGGTAAAATTTTAGCCTTATTTTGTGCGCTCATACTATTTTTGGGCTGCTCTAATGATGATATAAACGATCAAGAAGCGCAAAAACAAACTGAAGAAATTCCAGCCGATGTTAATATCTCGCAAAGCGAAACAAATATCACAATAGATGAAAATTTACCGCCAGAGCCGGTAGTGGAGGCGCCGTGAACGAGTCATTAGTATCACTTTTTACATATACTTTACCATATCACAAAGGCTTTATGCATGGCATTTTGTTACTTTTGTTAGTTTGGCTTGGGCTCACCTTTTTTGGGGTACAAAATAAGACTTATGCGTTGCGCATACGATACTTTTTGCCGATATATCATAGCTTTTTAGCGGGGATTATTTTTACTGGGTTTTTACTACTTTCAGTCTTTAACTTTGTGCCTAGTTTGCATGTTGTGAGTATGATTTTGTGTTCAGTTGCACTTATTGGACTAAGTGCTGTATCTTTTAAACGCTTAAAGCGTTGTATACCTAGCCAAAATTTTACAGATTATCGTAATTTTGCCTTAAAAAGCATAGTTATTAGCATTTTGCTTGTTTTGGTGGTAGGATTTGTATGAAATTTTTATTTGAGCCAGACGCTGGCAAAGAGCTTCTAGAGCTTGTAAACGAGCCATTTTTGCACCTTAAGGCTAGGCGCTTACAGGCTGGACAAAGGCTTGAGTTAAGAAATTTAAAAGATAAAAAAGCGTACTTGTATGAGATTATCTCTTTTGGGCGCAGAAGTGCTACTTTAGAGCTTATTTTTAGCTCAATAAATGAAACAAAAACTTATCCATTAGCACTTGCCTGGGCGGTGGTTGATCCAAAAATCATCGAAAAAACTTTGCCATTTTTGAGTGAGCTCGGGGTTGGTAAGATCATTTTTGTTTATACAAAATTTTCTCAGGCAAATTTTAAGCTTGATGTGGAGCGTTTTGAGCGTATCTGTGCACTTTCTTGCGAACAGTCTGGCAGAGAGAGCTTGATAGAGTTTGAGATTTTTAAAACTTTGGATGATTTTTTGAAAACATATAAAGATGTTGCGCTTGTCAATTTTGGCGGAAAAAGCTTTGAAAACTATAAAAATGAACTTCTTTTTATTGGTCCAGAAGGTGGTTTTAGTGCCGATGAGGTGGCAAAATTTAGCTCTTCTTACGCTCCAATGAGTAAGGATATATTGCGCTCGCAAACAGCTATAGTAGCAACGGCAGCTAAGCTAGCTTTCTAAGCTTAAATTCAAACAACTTTTTGTATAATCACGGCTTACTTAAACTTAAAGATTACAAAATTTAAAGATTTTTAAAGGGAAAATTATGAAAAAAGAGATCCATCCTAGCTATGTTGAAGCTACTGTTACTTGTGCTTGTGGCAACACTTTTAAGACAAAGTCAAACAAAAGCGAGATTAGAGTTGATATTTGCTCTGAATGCCATCCATTTTTTACAGGTAGCGAGAAGATAGTTGATAGTGCTGGTCGCGTAGAGAAATTTAAGAAAAAATACGCTCTAAAATAAGCCTTGATCTATTTTGTTCCTACTCCGATAGGAAATTTAAAAGATATTTCGCTCCACGCACTTGATGTTTTGCGTGGTTGCGAGAGTATCATTTGTGAAGATACTAGACTTTCAAAATTACTTATAAATCTACTAAATGACCGATTTGATGCGGGCATTAATATCCGAAATTTCTACTCTTTGCACACTCATAATGAGCAGGATTTTTTTGCAAATTTAGATATT
This sequence comes from Campylobacter suis, assembly GCF_905120475.1. Lineage (NCBI taxonomy): Bacteria > Pseudomonadati > Campylobacterota > Epsilonproteobacteria > Campylobacterales > Campylobacteraceae > Campylobacter > Campylobacter suis. The sequence goes on from NZ_CAJHOE010000004.1 coordinate 8,799, forward strand.
AAAATTTTTGACAAAGATGTTGCTTTTGTTAGTGATGCTGGCATGCCAGGCATTAGCGATCCTGGTGTTTCTCTTGTTCGTTATGCGCAGCAAAATGATATAAAATATGAAGTCCTTTCTGGCTCATCTGCCTCACTTCTTGCTTTGGTTGCAAGTGGATTGGTTGATAAGGAGTTTATATTTTTGGGCTTTTTACCAAATACTGGTAAAGAGCGTGCTCAAGCTATTCAAAATGCTTTAAACTTGGCGTATCCAGCTATAATTTATGAGAGTCCAAAGCGAATTTTAGCCCTTGTTGAAAGTATCGAAAAATTTGATGAAAATAGAGAGATCTTTTTGATAAAAGAGGCAACAAAAAAATTTGAAACAAAATTTAGAGCAAGTGCTAAAAAAATGGTTGAAATTTTATCTTGTGCAAATTTAAATGGCGAGTGGTGTGTAGTAGTTAATAAAAGCAAAAATGTATCAACTGAAACAATTGGCATTAACGATATAAAAGATCTTGATATTGCCCCAAAAATCAAAGCAAAACTACTTGCCAAGATTAGTGGTGAAAGCGCCAAAAAAATCTATGAAAATTTAATCTCACAAAAATCCTAAAACTACACATAATATAAAAATTTTTATAAAAAATAAGTAAATTTTTACTTGATTTTAGCTATCATCTCACGCATGATAATATATGGAAAACAGCTATTTTTACACATTTTAACCAACCATGCTGACAAGATCGAGGAAGTTTATCTTGCCAAAGAGTGTGATAAGCCACTTTTTTCTAAAATTTGTGGAACAGGTGCAACGATAAAGCGGGTTGATAACCAAAAGGCGCAGTCTATGGCACATGGTGGCAACCATCAAGGTTTTTTAGCCAAGGTTGCAGAGTATGAGTTTGCCACATTTTCGCAGGTGAAAAAACTTGATCGTATCGCTGTATTTTACGGTATTAGCGATGTTGGAAACATCGGAGCTATGGTGCGTTCGGCTTACGCGCTTGGTGTTGAGGGTGTTGTTGTGGTTACTAAAAATATAAATATAGAGGGTGTGCTTCGTGCCAGTAGTGGGGCTGCATACGAGCTTCCTATAGTGCTTTTTGAGGACGGACTAACGCTTATAAATGAGCTAAAGCAAGCTGGTTTTTGCACCTATGCAACAGCTAGTGGTGGGAAAAATGTCAGTGAAATAAAATTTAAAAGTCGTACCGCCTTAATAATGGGCAGTGAAGGCGATGGGATACCAAAAAAAGCAGTCGCAAAATGCGATGAGTGCGTTGGTATAAGCCTGAAAAATGGTTGGGATTCACTAAATGTAAGTGCTGCATTTGCGATAATTTGTGATAGGATGATCAATGAATGAACTTGGAATTTTAAAAGATGTTGGACTAAAAGAGGTTGCGAGAAAGACGCATATTGAGCCTGATTTTTTGCAGGCTATCATCGAAAAGGACTTTGAAAAGCTTTCAAGGCTAAATGTTGCTGGCTATATCAAAATTTTACAGCGCGAGTATGGCATTAGTCTTGATGAGTGGCTTGCCGAGTTTGATGAGTACAAAAAGCAGCACAATATAGACAATAAAAAACCAAAAGTAAGCCCAAAAATTCCTGCCTATACAGCCACTGATGTTCCGACAAAAAGTGTTAGTGGAGGCTCTTTGGGTTGGATATTGTGGCTTTTGATTTTAGCGCTGTTTTTGGGTGTCGCATACTATTTTGACGCACATAAATATATAGAAAAATTACCACAAATGCTAGAGGATAAAAACGAAAGTGCGAGCTACACAAGCGCAACAGTTGTGCAAGAAGTTAAGAAAAACATGAATATTATCGAAGAAAATACAACAACTGTTATCATCCCAAAAGATGAAAACACTAGCATGAAAATCTCTCTTAACCAAAATTTAAGTGATGAAAATACAACTACTAGCAGTGAAAAAAATACAACTATAACGCCAGTTATCGCCCCAAAAATAGATGAAAATAAGACCGAAACAACTGAGATTATCGAGCCAAAAGCGGTAAAAAAGAGTGAGAACAATGTCACTAGCACAGTTGGCTCTGATGTCGGGGTTGCTATATTAAAAACTGATAGCGCGGTCTTTGTTCCAAAGGCAAAAATTTGGTATGGAGTTATCGAGCTTGCAAGTGGAAAGAAATTTTCAAGGACATCTGACGAGCCTCTTGATGTTGATATGCATTCAGAACTTTTAATAGTCTTTGGAAATGGAAATATAGAACTTCGGACAAAAAATGAAACTAAAAAATTTGATCCAGGTCGTGCGGCTAGGTTTTTAGTGACTGGTGGAGAGATAAGGTCAGTTAGCTATGATGAGTTTGTAAAACTAAACAAAGGAAAGTCGTGGTAAGCGACTTTTTAAAAATTTAAAGGCTCAAAAATGTTTGATGAAATTCGTTTTAATACGATTGAGAGATTGCCAAATTATGTATTTGCCGAAGTTAATGCCATAAAAATGGCTGCACGAAGGGCTGGTGAGGATATTATTGACTTTTCGATGGGAAACCCAGAAGGTCGAACTCCGCAGCATATCGTAGATAAGCTTTGCGAAAGCGCACAAAAGGATAAAACGCACGGCTACTCGGCAAGTGCTGGAATTTACAAGCTGCGCCTTGCTATTTGCAACTGGTACAAAAGAAAATATGGTGTAAATTTAGACCCCGAAACAGAGGCTGTGGCTGTAATGGGGAGTAAAGAGGGCTTTGTGCATCTAGCCCAAGCTGTTGTTAATCCGGGCGATGTAGCAGTCGTGCCAGATCCCGCATATCCAATACATACGCAAGCGTTTTTATTTGCTGGCGGAAGTGTTGCTAAAATGCCACTAAAATATAATGAAAAATTTGAGTTAGATGAAAATAAATTTTTTGAAGATTTAGAGCACACTATACACGCAAGCTCGCCACGACCAAAATATGTCGTGGTAAATTTCCCACACAACCCAACAACCGTAACCGTGCAAAAGAGCTTTTATGAGCGACTGGTGGCGATGTCAAAACAAGAGAGATTTTACATCATCTCAGATATTGCTTATGCCGATCTTACCTTTGATGGCTATAAAACTCCAAGTATTTTTGAAGTTGAGGGTGCAAAAGATGTTGCTGTTGAGTGTTATACGCTTTCAAAAAGCTATAACATGGCTGGCTGGCGTGTCGGCTTTATGTGCGGAAATAAACGCCTTTGTGCCGCACTTAAAAAGATAAAATCATGGGTTGATTATGGTATGTTTACGCCGATTCAAGTATCAGCCACAATAGCACTTGATGGCGATCAAAGCTGTGTAGATGAGATCTGTAAAATTTATGAAAAACGCAGAGATGTAATGCTTGAAGCCTTTGAAAATGCTGGCTGGAAGATGAATAAACCAAGTTCTAGTATGTTTATCTGGGCAAAACTACCAGCAAATTTCTCACATATGGGAAGTTTAGAGTTTTCAAAACAGCTTTTAACAAAAGCCCAAGTGGCGGTTAGCCCAGGTATTGGCTTTGGCGAGGGCGGGAATGACTATGTGCGTTTTGCACTTATAGAAAATGAAAATCGCATACGCCAAGCAGCAAGAAATGTAAAGAAATTTTTAAAAGAGGCACAATGAGAGTTGCTATTTTAGGTGTTGGTACGGTTGGCGAGCAGGTTGCTAAAATTTTATCGCAAAATGCCGAGCTAATATCAGCCAGAAGCGGTAAAAACATAGTTCCAGTTGTTGGAGTGGTTAGGGATTTAAGCAAAAAGCGTGATGTTTGTTTTGAACTCACAACAGATCTTGATGGTGTCTTAGAGCGTGATGATGTTGATGTTTTTATCGAGCTTATGGGCGGGGTCGATGAGCCTTATCACCTTGTAAAAGAAATTTTAAAACGCAAAAAAGCTGTCGTAACGGCAAATAAAGCACTTTTAGCCTATCATCGTTATGAACTTGAAAGCATAGCAAACGGCACACCTTTTGGTTTTGAGGCAAGTGTGGCAGGGGGAATTCCTATCATCAAAACCCTTAGAGAAGGGCTTAGTGCAAACGATATGCAAAGCATAAAAGGCATAATGAACGGCACTTGCAACTATATCTTAACTTCGATGATGAAAGATGGTGCGGAGTTTAACGATGCCTTAAAAAAGGCACAAGAGTTAGGCTACGCAGAAGCTGATCCAACCTTTGATATAGGTGGGTTTGATGCTGCACATAAGTTACTTATACTTGCTAGTATAGCTTATGGCATAAACGCTCGCCCAGAGGATATTTTGATAGAGGGTATTGAGCGTATAAATACGGCTGATATTTACTTTGTAAATGATTTTGACTATACCATAAAACTGCTAGGCATAGCCAAAAAAACCACTCGCGGCATAGAGCTAAGAGTGCATCCAACTCTTGTACCAAAATATAAAATGCTTGCAAAAGTTGATGGCGTGATGAATGCTATAAGTGTGGTCGGCGATGCGGTGGGCGAGACTATGTATTATGGTGCTGGAGCTGGTGGTGCGGCTACGGCAAGTGCTGTCATAAGCGATCTAATAGACATCGCAAGAGAGCAAAACTCACCAATGCTAGGCTATAAAAATCAAAACACACTAAGTGGGCTTAAAATTTTGGATAAAGATGAAATTTTAACGCATTATTATATAAGATTAAAAGTACAAGATAAGCTCGGAGTTTTGGCATCCATCACAAATTTAATGAGTCAAAATAACATATCAATCGACAGCTTTTTGCAAAAGCCAAATTTTGATGATGGCGATATGACTACTTTGTTTTTTACCACTCATACAAGCCGCGAAGCAGATGTGCAGAAATTTTTAAAGCTAGTTAAAAACGAAAGTTTTGTAAAAGATGAGCCATTTATGATGAGGATAGAGGAGTAGTGGGGCTAAAAGAGTATATCTTTGGCTTTGATAGTGAGAGTAAGGCTTGTAAGTTTTTAATCCAAAATGGCTGTGAGATAATAGCAAGAAATTTTAGCTCACGCCACGGAGAGATTGATATAATCGCAAAAAAGGATAGCATTTTGCACTTTGTGGAAGTTAAATCAACAACTGGCAAATATGAAGCCATTTATCGTTTAACTCCGCAAAAATACACTAAAATTTTAAAAACAATTGAGTTTTATTTGCTAAAAAATGGTGTAAATTTTGACTTTCAAATTGATTTGATAACAATAGAAAAAGATAAGATTAGTTGGATAGAAAATATTAGTTTGTAAAAATTATTATTTAGATTAAATTTAAAATTTTTAATGTATAATAACCACAATTTTAAAATTAAGGAGAAAATATGGGAAAATATATCGAACTAACATCAGTAAATTTTGATGTTGCAAAAGAGGGTGTAGCTCTTGTTGATTTTTGGGCACCTTGGTGCGGACCATGCCGTATGCTTGCGCCAGTTATTGATGAGCTTGCGGAAGAATTTGAAGGCAAAGCAAAAATTTGCAAAGTAAATACTGATGAGGTTCAAGACCTAGCTGTTGAGTTTGGCATCCGTTCTATACCAACTATACTATTTTTTAAAAATGGTGAGGTTGTTGAGCAGATGGTAGGTGCACAGTCAAAACAAGCATTAAAAGATAAGCTAAACTCACTTCTTTAATGGGGCAAAAGCGAGGAGGAAGCTTACTTCCTCTGACTTATATCTTTGGTTCATTTATTGGTGCGGCTATGATCGCGGTCGTTTTTGCATATAATAATTATCGTTTTTCAAGATATAAATTTGTTGATTTTTCCAACATTATCCTATATAAAAAAAGCGATATTTTTGAGCCTAGTGCAGAGAAATATCTTCTTGTGGTTTATAGCTCAAACCAAAACTCTCAGGATCAAATTTTCTCTAATATTAGCACAGATTTACCTATCGTTGCTGTTGATATTATGCAAAAACGAGCCGAAAGCAACGCAAGTGTGAGTTTTGTTAGCTCCGATATAAATACGATCTTAAAGCTTATGAATACACTGAATATCACTCAGCTTCCAAGCTCAGTTGAGCTAGTGCAAAATAGTGATAAAATTTATAAGCAAGACTCAGCAATAAATAAATTTTAAAGGAAAAACTATGTTAGATTTAGCGATTATTGGTGGAGGTCCAGCTGGTCTTAGTGCAGGACTTTATGCTACTCGTGGTGGACTTAAAAATGTTGTTATGTTTGAGCAAGGCGAACCTGGTGGACAGATAACTGGCAGCTCTGAGATTGAAAACTATCCAGGCCAAAAAAACCCTGGCGAGAGTGGGTTTGACTTTATGAGTACTTGGTGGGCACAGTGTAGTCATTTTGGTTTAGAGCATAAATGGGGTACAGTCGAGCAAATAACCCAAAATCCCGATAAGACATTTAGCATAAAACTTGTTGGTGGCGAAATTTCACAGGCAAAAGCTGTGATCGTCTGCACTGGCTCGGTTCCGCGCCGTGCTGGCTTTGAGGGCGAGAATAAGTACTTTGGTCGCGGTGTTAGTACTTGCGCGACTTGCGATGGCTTTTTTTATAAAAACAAAGAAGTAGCAGTGCTTGGCGGTGGCGATACTGCGATAGAAGAGGCGATATATCTAGCAAATATTTGCTCAAAAGTCTATCTTATCCACCGCAGAGAGGGATTTCGCGCGGCCCCTGTCACGCTTGAAAAAGCTCGTAACAACGAAAAGATCGAGTTTATCACAAGCGCAACTATAAAAGAAGCATACGGCGATAACTCAGGGCTAAATGGATTAAAGCTAAACACGCCAAACGGCGAGCGTGACCTTGTGGTGCCGGGTGTATTTACCTTCGTTGGTCTTGATGTTAGAAATGAAATTTTAAAGCAAGATGACGGCAAGTTTTTATGCGATATGACTGATGGCGGACAAGTAAAGGTCGATCTTAAGATGAATACAAATGTCGCTGGTCTTTTTGCGGCGGGCGATTTGCGCCAAGATGCTCCAAAGCAAGTGGTCTCAGCAGCAGCTGACGGCGCAGTAGCTGCACTTTCAGCACTTAGCTATATCGAGAGCTTACACTAAAATTTAGCCCACTTTAGGGCTAAATTTCTTCAATGATATTTATGAAAAACCACTTTTTAAGACAAGAAATTTTACTGAAATTTTGCAAAATAAATCGCGATAAGAGAAAGCCATGCTAGTACATATCTGCTGTTCGGTCGATAGCCACTACTTTTTACAGCGCTTGCGTAAGGAGCTACCAGATGAGCCACTTTTGGGTTATTTTTACGATCCAAACATCCATCCATACAGCGAGTATCTAATGCGCTATGAGGATGTAAAGCGCTCGTGCGATAAGCTTGGCATTGAGCTTTTGATGGGTGAGTATGAGTATGAGAGCTGGCTTGCTGGCACGAAAGGGCTGGAGGATGAGCCTGAAAAGGGCAAGCGATGTGCGTACTGCTTTGACTTTCGCGTGGGAAACTCGGCAAAAAAGGCGGTCGAGCTAGGGCATAAAAGCATTACGACGACGCTTTTAATGAGCCCCAAAAAAGACTTCACTCAGCTTACTAACGCGCTTAAAAGAGCGGTTGATGGCACAGACTTAGAAATTTTTGCTGTTGATTTTAGAGCGGGTGGTGGGACAAACGAGCAGTTTGAGCTAGCAAAAAACGACAAGCTCTATCATCAAAACTACTGCGGTTGCATTTTTGGACTTAGCAAGCAAAGGCAGGCGCAAGGTCTGCCGCTAGCAGAGCTTATGAGTGATGTTAACGCAAGGGTATTGCCTGGTAGTATCGAAGAGAGGCTTGCGCTTTATGCTAATGTGCGAGAGTGTGAGAGTAAGGGCTTGAAATTTGAGCTTTTTAGACGGCAGTTTTTAAACTACCGCTTGCTTAGAGGGCTTGTGAAATTTGATGGCAAGGCGGTGCCTAGCTATTTTGTTTTTTACTCAAATTTTAAGCGAAAAAGCATCAAAATCTCATTAAAAACCAACGAGCAAATCGCTACAAATTTACGCGATGGTGTTATCCTGTTAAGCCTTACTAAGCTAAATGAGCTTATGAAAACTAGCTTTAAAAGCGTTGATGAGCTTTGTAAAAGTGAGTTTAGCCTAGACTTTGAGCTTGCGCTTAGAGCAAAGATCTCGGGCGCTATGAGTCTAAATCCTATAATCGTGCTTGAGAGCGTACTTGCTGGTAAGTACGAGATAATAGCTAGTTCGGAGCTATATCACGATAGCTGTGAGGTTTTAGAGTTAGATTAGGTTGTTTAGTTTTAAAACAAACTCAACCCTGCCTACACCAATTCGCATATCTCGTGCGATAGTCTCGACACTTTTACCCTCGTTGTAAAGACGCATTATCTGACCTTCGTCATTTTCTGAGCTTGGAGAGAATTTATTAATCTCTCTTGTGCGCTCTTCAAGATGGTAAAGTCTGCTTTGCTGATCGCTTGCAAACTCATCCATGACACTACCCATGTTGTTTAAAGCACCTATTATCGGAGCTAGCTTGTCATCTAGTGTTTGTTCAAGCTTTGTTTTCAGCCTGTTTTCGATGTCTTCTTCTGAGATGTTTTCGCTGATTGGAAACTCAAGTGCTTCTATCTGTTTTTTTAGAGTAAAATTTTCTTGCATAAGACCTTCTAATGCCTTTTCATAGCGGGAAAAACGGCGATTATTTTCACTCTCTTTTATTAGTAAAAATAGAAAAAATATAGCCAAAACTACTAAAACACCAACTACTAAAATGGTTTGCATCTCATCTCCTTACGAATTTGCACGCATTTGCCTTATCATCACACGCTCTCTTGCCGCCACATAAGCGCCCCAGTCTCCCTCATCATCCTCATGAAGTCTTGTTATCTTGCAAGTTTTATCATCCATAGCTTTTAAAAATAGTGCTAGCGTTCGAACTGGAAACATAGGTAGTAAAATTCTCGCATAATAACACTCATCTTTTACAAAAGCTGGCTCGCTAACTTTAATGTATTCAAAGTTAATGTGTGTTATCTGTGCTTTTCCTAGTAGATTTATACGAGGTTTTTTAGTGCCGCTTAATCGCTCGTTTAAGTCATCAAATTTTCTATGAAGTTCAATGAGAAGTGTTAGTAAAACCTGATCGCTCTCTTTGGTCTCGCCTCTTGCTTTTGCCCTTTTTAGCCATGCACCAAGCGGGTCTTCTTCGTTTTGTGTGATATTGCTAAACTCACGCAAAAAACCATCTTTATCGTTGCTTTCTATATCAAATTCTAGCTCTAAACTAGCAGGTATTAGCCGAATTTCACTCATAACAAACTCACTAAAACAAATATAAAAAATAATATGCTAATATAGCCATTTAGTGTAAAAAATGCTCGGTCGATCTTTGTAAAGTCTACTCTTACTATCTGATGTTCTTTGTAAAGTATGACTCCGCTTATAAGCACTCCTATGTAAGCCATCGCGCCAAGCCCTGCCGCCCATGCAAAAAGCAACCAAAAAATAGTTGCAAGTGCGTGAAAGATGGCAGAGATAAACATAGTGGCATTTGCCCCATATATTGATGGGATACTAAAAAGTCCGTTGTTTTTGTCAAATTCAATATCTTGTAGTGAGTAGAGCAGATCAAAGCCAGCCGTCCAAAACACTATACCAAGACAAAGTAAGACGCTCCAAAGAGTAATCTCATTTGCCACTGCTACCACGCCAGCGATCGGTGAAAGACCCAGGCAAAGCCCAAGTACAAGGTGAGCTAGTGGGCTAAAGCGTTTAAAAACTGAGTATCCACCAAGCACAAAAAGTATCGGAAAACTCAGCCAAAAAGCAAGCGAGTTTATGCAGGCTGCAACGATTATGAAGATTGCTGCATTTACGATGATGAAAATTTGTAAATTTTTGCGACCTATGCGTCCATCTACACTTGGACGAGTAGCTGTTCTTGGGTTAAGCTTATCGATGTCTTCGTCTTTGTAGCGGTTAAAAGCCATGGCAAAATTTCTAGCTGAAACCGCACAGATAAGACCTAAAAATAACAACTTAAAGCCAAACCAAGGCGAGGCATTTGTTTCGTTGCTTGATACTATCATTGCTGTAAAGATAAAGGGTAGAGCAAAGACGGAGTGTTTAAATACTATTAACTCGCCTATATCACTTAAAGTTTTTAAAAATTTTTGCATATCTTTCCATATATTTTTTATATGATTTTACAATCTTTTGCTTTAAAGTAAAATAGCACGCCCAGTTTTAGCCTATTTTTAACGGATTTTGTTAAAATGTTTGAAAATTTTGGAGGTTAAATGTTTAAACAGCTTGCGATCATCGGGACAACTGCAAGTGGCAAGAGCGCTCTTGCTATTGAGCTTGCAAAAAAAACTCAAGGTGTTATCTTAAGTCTTGACTCGCTTTGTTTGTATAAGCAGATAAATATCGCAAGTGCAAAACCAACTTTAGATGAGCTAGCAAGTGTGCGACACTTTGGGATAAATGAGATTAGTGTTGATCAAAATTTTAGTGCTGGTATGTTTTTTGAAATTTATAAAAAAGCCCTTGCATACGCAAAACAAGCAGATGTTGCTCTTATTATAACTGGTGGAAGCGGCTTTTATCTAAAAGCTATGCTTAGTGGGCTTACCCCAGATGTTGCAAAATGTAAAACTCCAAGCAATACTGAAATTTATGAACTTGCAAGCAAGGTAGATCCAAAATTTTTACACAAGATAAGTCAAAATGACAGCTATCGTCTTGAAAAGTGGTACCAAATTTATACTTTCTCCAAAACAGTACCGAGTCTTTGGCTAGAACAAAATACTAAACCACCACTTATATCAGGGCTAGAAATTTATGAAATTTTATGGGATGTGCAAGAGCTTAGAGAGCGCATAAAGCTACGCACAAAGCTAATGCTAGAGCAGGGCTTGCTAGATGAAGCTAGAATGCTTTTTGATAAATTTTCATCAGAGTGCAAACCTTTAAAGTCAATAGGGTTAAAGGAGTGTGGAGAATTTTTAAATGGGCTTATTGCAAATGAAGATAAACTTTGTGAGCTTATAAGTGTTCACACTGCGCAACTTGCAAAGAGACAACGCACATTTAATAGATCCCAGTTTGAGAGAAAATTTGTTGGAAATTTAGAAGAAGTAAAAATTCAAGCGATTAAATATTTAAAAGATTAAAGGGGCATGAGCCCCTAAAATCAGTGGAGTTCACTCCAAACTTTGCGCTTCCATAACCATGCAAAAATTCCAAAGATAAGGAAGTATATCATCGAGCCATAGCCTACGCTCTCTCTTTGTGCTTTTTTACTATCGCCAGTTTTTTCTAGATAGTTGATTAGCTGATCAGTACTCTCTTTGTTAAGCCCAACACGAGGCATTGATGTGCCAGCTAGTACTTTTTGAGGGTCATTGATAAGCTTTTCAAGATAGTTATCTGAGTTTTTAGCTCTTATCATCATAGAAAGATCTGGTGGATTTGAGCCCATATATGCTGCTAAATCTATACGGTTTGTAAGAGTGTATTTATTATCATACTTGTTGTCGTGGCAGCGTTGGCAAGCATCTTCAAAAAGTTTTGCATCACTTATGCCGTTATTATCTTTTTTATACTGCTCACTAACAGATTTTAGGTATGCAACAATATCTGCAAGTTCAACATTTATATCCCCACCAGTACCAAAAAATGGCAACATCGGAAAAGGCTTCTCGTCATTAAATTTATGAGAAAGTTTAACTGCTAGCGTAGGGTTTTTGATGACAGCTGCCAAGAATTTCTCATCATAAATTGATCCTGAAGTGCTAAGATCAGGAGGAACAACGCCAAAGCTAGCGCTTGTAGTAGCAGCATCCATTGTAGCTGGCATATCAGCAGCTTCTATGCCGTGACAGCCTGTACAACCAGCGGCTAAAAATGTCTCAGCTCCTCTTTTTGCATCACCTTTTGTGAAGTCGATAGCCTTTATCTCATTCCAAAATGTAACATACTCATTTAATGAAGCTTCCGCTTTTGCAGCTTCGATTTTAGCTTTATCACCAGTTGCTTCGATGGCCGCAAGGGCAGCTTTTTTGGCTTGGATCACATGGTTTGCCTGTGCTTCATCAGCTTTTGAGTAGTCAAAATCAGCTTCAGATGTATGGACATGAAGCTTTGAATGAGCATAAGGCTCAATACCCCAGTATAAAACGCCAGAGAGAAAAACAACTATGGCAAAAATTTTAAGCTCTTTCATAATTATCCCCTTCTCTTTTCGATTATGCTAATAGCTGGAAGCATGACAATAAATAAGAATAAAAATAGCACTGAAAAACCAAAACCTAACCAATCCATAATGCCACCAGTTGGAACTTTACCAAGTATAGAAAGTGCTATAAGGTCGATCACAAGTAGCCAAAACCATATAAAAAATAGCGGTCTTTTATGTGCTGGTGCAACTACTGGGCTTTGATCAAGTAGTGGTATGATCATAAATGCCGCTCCAGCAAATGCAAATGAAATTAGACCTATGTTTGAAGCTGTTATGCCAAATATATCAAAGAAAAAGCCTCTTAAAATTTCATACTGCCATAAGAAATACCACTCAGGGTAGATATGTGGTGGAGTTTTTAGTGGGTTTGCAGGCTCAAAGTTGATAGGATCCATCGCAAAACCGTAGTTAAAGCATACAAGATACATGAAAAATATCATGAAAAACCCAACATACATAAAGTCTTTTGCTAAAAATCCAGGCCAAAAAGGTATAACTTTTGACTTAGCCTTATCGCCCTTTAGATAAATTTCTGCCTCAACTTCAAAGTCAATCTCTTCACTAGTTTCGTTATTGACATGAGGAATTCTAAGTGAGTAAAAGTGTATAACTAAAACAGCTATTGTAACAAGCGGTAATAAGCAAACATGAAGCATAAAAAAGCGCGTAAGTGTCGCATCGCCAACTGCATAATCGCCCCTTATCCACTCAACTAAGTCAGGTCCTATAACAGGTATAGCTCCAAAAAGCTGAGTTATAACAGTCGCTGCCCAGTAACTCATCTGACCCCAAGGTAGCATATAGCCACTAAATGCCTCTGCTGAGAAGCATATAAATAGTACCATGCCACTTATCCAAATGATCTCGCGACCCTTTTTGTATGAACCATAGTAAAGACCAGTAAGCAAGTGGATATACATTATAAGAAAGATGACAGATGCTGAAACTGCGTGTATATGACGCCACAACCAGCCGTACTCAACCTCTTGCATGATAGTTTTATTAACGCTGTCAAAGGCTAAATTTACATCTGGTTTATAATACATAAGTAGTAAAAATCCAGTTATAACAAGTAGCATAAAAAGTGTTGTGAGAATAACACCCATCGCCCAAAGGAAGTTAATATTTTTTGGTATCCAGTACTCGCTGACTAAGACTTTCATCAGTTTTGTAACTGCCAAGCGTTGATCAAGCCAGTCAATAACGCCAGTTGATTTATGAATTTGTGCCATATTTTACCCCTTATGCTTTACCAGCTAGTTTTTCATACTCTGGACTTGTCTCGCCAAGAACTAGCTTTGTGCCATCTATCTTAAACGGAGGTATCTCAAGCGGGCGTGGTGGTGGTCCAAATGTGTTTATGCCATCAGTGTTAAATTCTCCAGCATGACAGGCGCATATAAAAGTTTGCTTTGAAATTTTATACTCAGGGATACAGCCAAGATGAGTACAAAGACCGATAACTACGGTATATCTTGCATCTCCTACAACAACATCACGCGCATCATTTGGTGCCATGCTTGCATCTTTTTTAAGTATAAAAATAGGCTTTTTACGCCACTCTACTTGTCTCATCTCTCCATCTTTCATTGGAGATAAATCAACGGTCGTAAAACCAGCCGCTTTGACGCTAGGAAGCGGATCCCATGTTTTTTTAACGGCTACAAGCGATATGGCGCCACCTGCTGCGGCTACTGCACCGAATGCAAGACCGATAAAACTGCGTCTTTGTTGTTCTACGGACATACTATTCCTTTCGTGAATTTTAAGATTTACTTGAATTATAACGAAAAAGTATTAAAAATTTATAATAAAATTATTGTTGCTTTGGTTATAAGACAGCTTTAAAGAAACTATTTTTTAAACAAAGCCTTAAAAAAATCTAAATTTAGCGTTAGTGAGTGTGAATAAGCATCAACAACAACACCAGAGTATTTATCTGTGTTTTCTAAAAGCATATTGGCGTAGTCTTTAAGCTGCAAATTTATCACCTCTTGCTCGCTATCATTTCGCCACTTCATCATCTCATCTTTGCTGCTAAATGCTGGGAAAAATCGCTCACCACTCTCATCATCTTGGAGTAGGGCAAATTTTATATTTGAGCCTTCTTCTTCAAAAACTGCGCTTCCATCAGGATTTGCCAGCGGTGCAACAAGTATGATCGGTGCTAAAAACTGAGCCTTTTTAAGCTCTGCTATCAGCTTTATCTCAGTTTGTGTATCTGGTGTGTTTTTAAAATTCTTAATCGCTTCAATCAAACTCATCTTAGTCCTTAAAATATAAATTTAACATACAAAAAACAAAGGCAAAATATCCAGATAAATAAAACACTTGCTAGGATAAACGGCTTTAAGCCCATATTTTTAAAGGCATTTTTGTTTAGGGTGGAAGCCAAGTGCGCACATAGCCATACAGAGTAAAAATACACAAAGCCAGTTTAAAACAGTTAGTAAAATTTCTGGTAAGTTTAGTAGTGAATTTATGCAAGCTACGATAAAAAAATAGAGTGCAAAAAATGGAAATACACTCTTTTTTTCGCCCGAGGTTTGCTTAAAAATTCCAGATAGCAGTATCAAAAAAGGCACTAGCATCAAAACTCTAAGCATCTTAACTATAACTGCACTTTGCTTTGCTTCATCGCTAATAGCAGCTCCAGCGGCGATAACATGTGCCACTTCGTGAAGTGAAGCACCAGTAAAAACACCCATAAAAACATCATTAAAGTCCAACAAATTTAGTCTAAAAATAATAGGATAAACAAACATAAAAGTTGTTCCAAAAAGAACGACTGTGCAAATAGCTGTGGCGATCTCTTGTTCGTTTGATTTTATAGTGCTAGAGCCTGCCATTACCGCAGCAGCCCCGCATATAGCGCTTCCAGAGCCAATAAGAGCACTCAAACTCTTGCTAAGCCCAAGAAATTTACCTACAAAAAGTGCTATAAAAAAAGTGCTAAAAACTACTAAAAAAGCTAGTATTAAGGCGTTTGAGCCAAGCTCTGTGATATTTTGAAAATTTATACGAAAGCCAAATAAAATAATGCCAAGTCTTAAAATTTGCTTTGTTGAGATAGTCAAAACTCCGCTTTCTTTTAGTAAGTGTGCTTGATGTGGTAATAAATTCGCAATCATCATACCAAGTATGACTGAGATTATTAACGGACTAATGTAAAGTGTTGAAAAAGGTGGAAAAAGAGATAGTAAAAGTGAAAAAGATACAAGAAAGATAAGGCAAAACCAAGCAAATTTATGGGTAAAAAAATGCTTTAAGCTTTGCCCTATCATCTCTTACATGCGCTCTTTTGCTACAATGCCCATGAGTGCAAGTGAGGTTTTTATACTAAGCGCAACAAGTGCAAAGAGCTTTAGTAACACATCTTCATTTTGGCTACCGACAACTCTGTTTTCGTTATAAAATTTATGAAAGCTCGCGCAAAGAGATTTTAGATATTCTGGTAGTTTTTGAAGTGCTTTTTGTAAAAATGCATCTTCTAAAACTTCACTTAAAGTAAGTGCCTCAAACAACAAATTTTTCCCATTTTCATCAAGCTCTCTAAGGTCTGCGTTAGCTATGCTAGAGATTGGTTTTCCAGCTTTTTCAAAGACTTGGTTTATCCTTGCATGAGCGTAATTTATATAATAAATTGGATTTGAGCTATCCTCTTTTTTAAGCTCATCTACATCAAACTCAAGACTGCTCGTATTTGCCTTACTTATAAAGATAAAGCGTAAGGCGTCAGCACCTATTTCAGCAGTAATATCGCTCATAAGTATAGCATTGCCTGCTCGCTTACTCATTTTGTAAGGCTTGCCATCTTTTAGCAGGCTTACCATTTGCATTAGTAAAATTTCAAGTCTATTTTCATCATATCCTAAGAAATTTATAGCTGCCTTTAAGCGTGTTATATATCCGTGATGATCTGCTCCCCAAATGTTTAAATACTCATCATACCCGCGCTCAAATTTGTCATTATGATAGACTATGTCACCAGCTAGGTAGGTTGGTCTGCCATCATCACGCACGACAACACGATCACTATCGTCATTTAGTTTAGTTGATGCAATGTATGTTGCGCCATCTTTTTTATACATCTGTCCTGAGCGCTCAAGCTTAGTAATAGTCGCGTCAAGCTTGTCATAATAGCTTTTTTCACTAGCCCAGCTTTCTATAAAGATATTTGCCTCTGCTAGATCTTTTTTGATGATGTCAAGGACTATATCTTTGCCAAATTCTGCTAATTCAAGGTTTCTGGTTTCATCTGTAAAAATTTCTTTACCAAATTTAGTAAATGCAGTATTTGCAATATCTGCGATATAGTCGCCTCGGTAAAATTTTTCTGGATATGCAACATTTTCACCGAGTAAATTCTCTTTAGCCCAAAGACTAATGGATGTGCCAAGCAAGTCTATTTGATTGCCTGCGTCGTTGATGTAGTACTCTGTGGCTATATCATAACCAATATACTTACCTATGCGTGCTAGAGTATCACCATAAACTGCGCCACGCACATGCCCTATATGTAGCGGACCAGTGGGATTTGCGCTTATGTATTCGATTAATAGGCTTTTTTGTTTAGGTTCTGAGCCAGCAAAATTTTCGCCACTATTTAGCGCTTTTGTTGCATAGTCGTTTAAAAAAGCCCCTTTTAACTTGAAATTTAGGTAGCCATTTACTGCACTAGCTTCAAAAATTTCACTATCTGCAAATTTGCCTGCAAGCTCTTGGGCTATGATCATTGGGGAGCGTTTAAGCTCCTTTGCCAGACTAAAAGCTATCGGAGTTGCGTAGTGAGCTAGGTTTTTATCTTTTGGTTTTTCAAGCACAAATTCACGCTGTAAAACCTTGAAAATTTCAGCTTTTACAATATCTTTCAAAGCTTATGCCTGTGTTTTTTCTTCTACTTTTGCTTCAGTTGTCTTGACATCAGAAGTTTTTTCCTCGACTTTTTCTACCGGCTTTTCATCTTCCATCTCGGCTTTA
The DNA here is from genome assembly GCF_905120475.1 of Campylobacter suis. Classification (NCBI taxonomy): domain Bacteria; kingdom Pseudomonadati; phylum Campylobacterota; class Epsilonproteobacteria; order Campylobacterales; family Campylobacteraceae; genus Campylobacter; species Campylobacter suis. Next base: position 25,902 of record NZ_CAJHOE010000004.1, read on the forward strand.
AAGCTCTTTATGCCCTTGCCAAGACCTTTTGCAAGTTCTGGAATTTTCTTTGCTCCAAACAATAAAACGATGATCGCAAGTATTATTAATAACTGCTGAACACTGATACCCATTTTTCACTCCTTAAAATTAAAACTTTGATTTTATCATAAAATTTTTAAAATTTAGCAATCTATCCAATTTTCTACCGTTTGTCTAAGGTTGATATTTGTGCTTTTAAGGCGCATTGCACGCACGATAGACCTTAGTCCTTTGTAGCTTTTTTGTATATCATCATTTATTAAAAAATAGTCGTATTCTAATATATGCTCCATCTCTCCAACCGCGTTCATTAAGCGGTTTTCGATAGTTTTGGCATTATCAGTCCCGCGGCTTTCAAGCCTTTTTTTAAGCTCTTTTTTGTTTGTTGTGGTGATAAAAACTGATGTGATAAGGCTTTTAAATTTTTCTCTTGCTATTGCAAACCCCTGTACATCGATGTCAAAAACAACTATATTACCAAGTTCAAGTTGCTCTTTGACTGGTTTTAAACTGGTGCCATAGTAGTTTTTGTGCACTTGAGCCCACTCTAAAAACTCATCGTTTTTTATACCTTCTTCAAATTCCTCTTTGCTGATAAAATTATAATGAACCCCGTTTATCTCGCCATCTCTAATAGCTCTAGTTGTGCTTGATATAGAGAAGTAAATTCCTTTTTCTTCAGAAAAAAGGCGTTTTAAAAGTGTGCTTTTTCCGCTTCCGCTAGGTCCTGAAACAAGTAAAATTTGCCCCTTCACTCGTTTTCCTCAAAGCTTATATTTATCTTAATATTCATGCCTTTTAACGCTTCTCTTATCGAGCTTGCACTAATTGAGGCGGAAATTTGCTGTGAAATTTGCTCTTTTATTTGAGAAACAACTTCATTTGGCTCAGCAATCTCTTGCGCTTTTGTCTCTTTTATTTCATTAGCTGTTAGGATCTCAGGTTTGTTTGCTGGCATACCAAATGCCAAAAGCATAGCATTTTCAGAGATGTCATCTATATCTTGCATAGCGCTAGTATCAATGTTTGAACTTAAAATTTCATCATTTAACTCATCTTTAAATTCACTTACTAAATCGCCTTGTTTGTTGGCTTTATTGGCTGTTTGCTCTTCTTTTAAGGCCTCATCAAAAATATCTTGTTCTATCTTTTCTTCTTGCATGTCATCTAGATTTTCGTCCATTTGTGTTTCTTTTATCTCGGTCAAATCTTCAGCTACATCATGCTTTTCTTGCTCCATTAAAATTTCATCATCTGTTAAATCTGTTTTTTGAACACTATCTAGTGCTAAAGTATTGATGTCAAGCTCATCAAGCATATCTTCATTTTCAAGCTCACTCTCATCAACAAGTGATGGAATTTCTTGATGTTTTATCTCATTTTCAAGCACGCTCTCGTCAATCTCGTCATCAAGGTTTATTTGACTTTTTTCAGAAGTTTTTGCCTCATCATCAAGTTCAATCTGGCTTTTTAGCTCTGCTTCATCTAAACTAAGCTCATCATCTGTAGCTTTATCTAAGTCTTCATTTTCAAGCTCATCTAAAATTTCAGGCTCGCTTTCATCTATTTCATTTAGGGCGTTTTGTATATTTTTTATCTCATCATCTTCGCTTATATCGCTAAGTTCATCTACAAGGTTGCCTACATCAAATGTCTCTTTGTTTGTAGGTTCGCTTGGTTGCTCTATAATCTCGTCTGACATGTGCTCTATCTCATCAAGAACAGAATTTGCGTCATTACTAAGCTCATTTGCTTGCTCTTCTTCAAAATTTAGATCGCCATCATCAAGATTAATCTTATCGTCGCTTGTTTCAGGAATTTTATCGCTATCTTTTTGTGCTTCATCTAACACAAGGTCATCAAGGTCAAATTCATCTCCATCGCCCTTTATCTTGGCATTATCATCTATGCTAAGCGCCATCTTATCAAGCGTGTTGTCCATATCTTCATCTTGTGCTTTTTCATCTTCTGGTTCGCTTAAATTTAAGTTCATCGCAATATCAAGTTCGTTGCCTATGTCAAGTTCTTCGCCTATATTAAAAGCACTTGATATATCGAGTTCTTCTGGCTCTTGTAAAGGTTCTATGTCTGAAATTTCTGGTAGCTCAAAGCTATCAAACTCTGCTTCTAAATTTGTATCTTCATCTACAAACACACTCTCAGGTTCTGTCTTTGTGCTTGGTTGCTCTTGTGGTTTGTTTTGCTCAAAAAGTGTTAAAAATTCTGTTGGCAAAAATGGCTTTTCAAGGCAAATTTCACCGACTTTTTCACTGCCACGAGGCACTAAGTGCATCACTTTGCTAGCCCACGCGCTAAGTGTTTCGTCACTGGCATCTACATCGCTATCAATAATAGCAAAATCAACTTTTTCTTCAAGCAAACTCGCATCATCAAGCTCGATATACTCAGCGCCTATCTTGTTTAAGCTAAGAGTTATGAGGCGAGAAACAGCTGGATTTTTATTGATCAATGCAACTTTCATGGGCTCTCCTTAATAAATTCCTAATTTTATGATATTTTTCATTTTGCTTTACTTAATTTTAGAAAAATAATGACGGATAGTCGTTTATTATGCGTAGCGTAAGGTCTGTAAAAATTTTCATAATACCCGCTAAAATAGCCACCAAAACAGCAAAACCGATGGTTATTTTTATAGGATAGCCGATCACTAAAAGGTTAAATTGTGGCATTGTTTTCATAAGCATGCCAAAGATCAGATCAGCCAAAAGTGATAAGGCTATGATCGGAAAAGCTAACATAAAGCCAAACATAAAGAGGTTTAGCATCGCTTTTGAGGCATAGATGGCAACTCCTGAACGCGGATAAAAGTCGCCAAGAGGTATGTGCGCAAGCGAATTTGCGTAAAACTGTATAAGCAAATGATGTCCATCAAAAATTAAAAAAGTAAGTAGAGCCATGAAATTTATGATATTTGCGATGACTGGTGAGTTTGTGCCAGTTTGCGGATCAAGAACTGTTGCCATCGAAAAGCCCATAACCATAGAAATTTGCTCCCCGGCCATTGAAAGAGCCCCGAAGATGATATTTAAAAGCAAACCAGCGCAAAGCCCGAGCATGACTTCACCTAGTATATCAAAAATCAAGAAATTTATAGGGTTTTCATGAACTTTTGCAAGCGGGAAAAGGACGATACTAAGTGCCATAACGAGTAGTGTTTTTACGCTTAGTGGAATTTGGTTGTGTGAAAAAAATGGAAAAAATACAACAAGTCCGCTAAGCCTAGCGAAAAGTAGCATAAATTTTATCACTTGGTCTGCACCAAAAAACTCCACTAATTCCATTTTTGCCTTATTTTTGTTTTTTATGATTTTAGCGTGTTTTGGTTAAAATTTGCAAGTGATTTTACTTTATAAGCAAAAAGGGGACAAAGCCCCTTGTTTTACTTTATATTAACAACTAAAGTTGCTAAAATCATCTCCACATCACACACTTCTTTATCTTTATAAGGGCGTTCATGAGTAACTTCTAGTAGCCATTTTCCAGGTTTTAGTGCTAAAATTTCTATGACACCTTTTAGGTCCGTTGTACCAGAAAAAGCGTGCTTATCTTTTAAAAATCCATCAAAAGTTCCAGTAACTTTTGCTGTTTTTAACGGCTTACCATCAAGAAATACTTGAACTTTAAACGGTTTATCGACTTTTAATTCAAAAGGATCACTAAGTGGAACTATCTCAATACTTTGTCCTATCGGGCTGTGTATAAAGTTATGCTTTTTATCGCCAATAGATATTACTCTTTTAGCTGCCATAGTGGCAACCTCGCAAAATTCAACATTTTTCACATCTTTTCTAGTTTTATCCATGTGCCACTTACCGTCGCTATCTTGCGACCAAAATGTAGGCTTATAGTCTCCTGCCAAAATATAACTAGCATCAGCTAGCTTTTCAGTAGAAAATTCGTAGTTTTCTCCTGATTGGTTTAGTTTAACTTTTGAGCCGTCTTGTTTTACAATGTAAAGTGGATCAAAAAGTTTAACTCTTTTTTCTGAGATTTTTTCTGGGGTTGGAAAGTCATGCCCATAGCCTATATGCGCATTAAATTTATCCTCATTCTTGCCATCCACCCAAAAATCGTGAGCCATAGAGGTTCCAACTAATCCAGCAACAGCTAGACAAATTAAAGTTTTTTTCATTTTTGCTCCTAATTTGAAAATGTAAAGTTCTATTTTAACTTAATGATAATTAAAATCAAATAAAATTAAGATATATTTTTGATTTTTATTTGATATTTGTTGTTTTTATATTTTTAGAAAGTGGGTTTGGTTATATTTGTAAAAGTTGTTTGTCTTGAAGTTTATATGCACAACTGCACTGTTTTGCTAAATCATTATCGTGAGTAACGATAGCAAGTGCAGCGTTGTTTTCTAGGATGTATTCAAAAAGCACACTCATGACATCGCTTGCCGTTTCTTTGTCTAAATTTCCAGTCGGTTCATCAGCAAAGATGATTCGTGGTTTTTTACTAAGCACTCTTGCGATACTAACTCGTTGTTGTTGCCCTCCGCTTAGTTCGCCAACTTTATTATTTAAAACATGAGAAATTTTAAGCGCATCAAGGTATTTTTGCTCTATTGGTTTGTTGGCTAAAATGCTTGCTAGTTCGATATTTTCAAGTGCATTAAAGCCCTTAAAAAGATAGTGTGCTTGAAATATAATACCAAAGTCAAATCTACGAATTTTTATAAGCTCATCTTGCTTTAGTGAGTAAAGCGATTGTGAGTTATATATAACTTCACCTGAGTTTGGCTTTAAAAGTGTTGAGAGTATGTGAAGAAGGGTGCTTTTGCCACACCCGCTCACACCTAAAATCGCCGTGCTTTCGCCAGCGTTTAAGCTTAGGTTTACATTTTCAAAGAGCGTATAATCATACGCAAAGCCTAGATCTACGCCCTTTAAAATTTCCATTTTTAGCCGATTTGTGCTGCTACTTCTGCCGCAAAGTCATCAACTTTTTTCTCAAGCCCTTCGCCAAGTTCAAAGCGGACATATTTTACTATCTCTATTTTTCCGCCAAGCTCTTTTGACTTTTCAGCTACGATTTGCTCAACAGTCTTTTTATCATCCATTACATAAAACTGACCAAGAAGTGTTAAGCGCTGATCTAGCACGGTATTATCGGCATAAAAACGCTCGATTTTTCCAGGGATGATTTTATCCCAAATTTTCTCTGGTTTGCCTTCAGCTTTTAGCTCATCTTCGATAGCTTTTGTTGCTTTTGCAAGTTCAGCTTCGCCTATCTGGCAGCGACTTGCATATTCTGGAATGTGATGAAGTGGTTTGCCTAAGCGCTTAAGCTCTTCATTCTCTTTTTCAAGCTCAGCACGAAGAGCGATAAATTCTTTCTCAACAAAATCTTTCTCGAGATCTTTATAGCTTATAACTTCTGGCTTCATCGCTGCTGCATGCATGCAAAGATTACGGATAAACTCCTGTGCTTTTTGTGCTACTTCTGCGTTTTCGCAAGCGGCACCGATTAAAACACCAACACGACCGTTTGAATGCACATAGCCATTTACAACGCCATTTGCATCAGCTGTTATAGTTTCAAAGCGGCGAACTACAAGGTTTTCACCGATAGTTGCTATCTGGCTTTTTAGATAATCTTCAAATTTTACACCATTTATAGTACTTGCCGTTAGCTCTTCAACTGTTTTTATCCCATTTGCTTGGATGTGAGCCGTTGTATCTTTTGTTAGTGCTTGGAATTTGTCATTTTTAGCCACAAAGTCAGTTTCTGAGTTTATCTCTGTTATCGTAGCTTGTTTGCATTTTTCGCAAACTTCAACAGCTACAAGACCTTCGCTAGCAAGGCGGTCAGCTTTTTTTGCAGCTTGTCCTAGACCCTTTTCGCGAAGCAAATCAACAGCTTTTTGCATATCGCCATTAGCCTCTGCTAAAGCCTTTTTACAATCCATCATACCAGCTCCAGTGCTTTCGCGGAGCTCTTTTACCATCTGTGCTGTGATTTCCATTACTCTTCATCCTCCGCACCAAAGTCTTCTTCGTTAAGTGCTTCAGCTAAAACTGCATCTTTTTCATCTTGGCTTACTTCTTCTTTGGCATTTTCATCAGTATCTTGCTCAAGTAGTGATTTGCCCTCGTTTATAGCTTCAGCCATCTCTTGGCAGAAAAGCTGAACTGAACGAATCGCATCATCGTTGCCAGGTATTGGGAAATCAACCACATCTGGATCGCAGTTTGTATCAATAGGCGCTACAACTGGCATACCTAGGCGGTTTGCTTCAGCAACGGCGATTTTTTCTTTAACTGTGTCGATAACAAAAACCATATCAGGAAGGCTTTTCATATTTCTGATACCACCAAGAGTTGCAAGCAGCTTCTCTTTCTTGCGGCGCAGCATTAAAGCCTCTTTTTTAGTTAGTAAATTTATAGAGCCATCTTCTTCCATAGTCTCGATAACTTCAAGCTTGCGGATACTTTGGCGGATAGTTCCAAAGTTTGTCATCATGCCACCTAGCCAGCGGTGATTAACATATGGCATACCGCATTTTTCTGCATGCTCTTTTATAGCTTCAACAGCTTGTTTTTTAGTGCCGACAAAAAGGATAGTCTTGCCCTCTGCTGCTGCGTCACGAACAATGTTATAAGTGTAGCGGAAGTAGCGAATTGTCTTTTGTAGATCTATGATATAGATACCTTTTCTCTCGCCAAAGATGTATTTTTTCATCTTTGGGTTCCATCTGCGTGTTTGGTGTCCGAAGTGAACGCCGCACTCTAGCAAATCTCTCATTGTTACCATTATGGTTCTCCTTGTGGGCTATGCCCGAAATTTAGTTTTACCTCCACACCCCTTAACGCTTGAAAATTTTGTTTTAAATTCTCAAATCGCAACCAAATTTAGGACTGGTGTGTGTGAAATAAGGTTTGGATTATACTTAAATTTTTATAAATTTAAGCTAAATTTTTGTATTGCGTACATCTTTATTTGCTATTGTAACATAATAAATTTTAGCTTATAGCTATTCATACAACGCCGCCACTTCATCTGGTATGGCTACTGGGCGGTTTTTGCGCGTATCAAAGTAAAAAAATGTAGTTTTTGCTGTAGCAAGCAGAATTTCACCCCTGTAAAACTCGAAAAATCTAGTTGAAGTAGCCTTTTTATCACGTTCGCTCCAGCTTTTTATAACTATCTCATCATCTAAAAACACGGGCTTTATGTAAGTTGCTTGATTTTCGCGTATAAGCCACACGCCACCGCGCTGTTTTTGCGCTTCAAGCGTATCGCCAACGGAGTTTGAGTGAGCAAAACCTACATCTTGCATTATCTTAAAATAATAGGCATTATTCATATGCCCGTGCATATCGATCGCTTCGCTTGGTACTTTAAATTTATACAAAAACTCTTTCATTTTCTATCCTAGTCTTATAAATTTTTACTCAAAAAAGCCCTTCTTTACGACATCTTGATCTTTTACGCAAAACTCACCTTTTGCGATAACATCATATAAATTTAAATTCTCATCAAACACGGCAAAATCAGCATCATATCCCACTTTTATCTCGCCTTTAAAATTAAGATTTAAAAACTTAGCTGGGTTACATGTCATAAGCGAGATGGCTTTAGAGATGTCTAAAACTTTATCTTTTACAATGTTTTGCAAGGTGTCTAAATTTGACTTGCACGACGCACAGCCATATCCTACTAGCTCGCCTTTATCATTAAATTTTGGAACACTTCCATTACCATCAGAACTCATCGAGATCATATCTAAATTCAAGCCATTTTCAAGCCCATAAGCGATGACTTCATGTAGTGGTGCAAACTTGCTTCCACCAGTTGTGATGTCTATAAAGCCACCCATTTTTTGAAATTTTAACGCCTCGTCAAAGAGATCTTTTGTGCGGGCGCAGTGCGTTGGCGAGAAGTATTGCACTGGAAATTGAGTATGTTTTAGTATGCGAAACACTGCATCTAGCTTGCTTTCAAGACCACCCATATGAATGTGCATGACTCCACCTTTTTTAGAGATCGTACCGCCTATGCGAACCTGGGTTAAAATTTTTATAAGCTCATCATCGCTTGGATAGCTGCTGCGATTGTCAGAAAGGGCGATTTTAACACCGATAACTTTATCTATAAGAACTAAATCTTTGGTAATATTTTGAGTAAAAGTAACGCTTGGCGTAGCGTAAGAGCCAGTGTGGATAAAGGTTGAAATGCCTTCAAATTCAAGTGCCTTTGCCTTTGAGTATAAATTTTCAAGACTTCTTGTACATCCATCAGTGCCAAGTGTCCCAACAAGCGTCGTAGTGCCGTATTTTACGATCTCGCTAAGTTTTATCTCGGGAGTGCGCGAGTGATAGCCAGCCTCCCCGCCACCGCCAGTGATGTGAACATGCATGTCAATAAGCCCTGGAGTTAGGACTTTACCACAAAGATCGTAGGTTTTAAGGTCTGCTATGTTAAGGTTTAGCTCTTTATCGATTGCTAAAATTTTACCTCCACCCACCAAAACATCGGATTTGCCGATATGTTTTGGAGTGTAGAGATTTGCATTTTTAAGTAGTAACATCTTGCGCTCCTTTTACAAAAATATGTAAAATTATAACGCAAATTTGCTTTTTTGATTCAAAATTATTTTATATCAAATGTAAATGTACTTTCATAAACATCTTCATCGCACTTTTTCAAATCAGCATGCGGGGTTTTATGAAGTACGCTAATAGCGTATGTGCCAGCTTTAAAAAGCTTTATGTTTATACGACCTTTATCGTTTGTTTTGCCCCAGAAGGCGCGTTGCTCGTTGTTGTGAGTATTTTCAAGATAAGGACTTATCACGCCTACATCAACTCCAGCAAGAGGCTCGCCCTTAAACAAAACTTGCATACCAAAAAACTCATCTATAGCAAAATTTGCAGGGTTGGTTAGTGGAACTATCTCAAGGGTTTGACCGATTGGTTTTGTAACTATCTCATCGACAACGCCACCAGCATTTATAACGCGTTTCGCACTCATTTTTGCTAACTCGCAGTACTTAATATCTTTGCCATTTGTGCGGTCAGTGTGCATATCCCATTTGCCATCATTTTTTTCGCTCCAAAATGTAGGCTTATACTCGCCAACTGCCATATATGAACCTTTTGTAAGTGCTTTGCCTTCAAAGTTGTAGTTTTTGCCAACTTGTTTGAGTTCGATCTTTTTGCCAGTTTTTTGATCAAGTATAAATGGCTGTTCAAAAAGTTTTATGCGTTTTTCTGAGATCTCTTCAAAGCCTGGGAATTCGTGTCCGTAGCCTATTTTAACATTTAAATCTTTGTCATTATTTGTGACTAGCCAAAAATCGTGTGCGCTTGCAACTGAGACGATAGAACCAGCTAAAAGCAGGCAAAGTGTTTTGTTTATTTTCATTTTTGCTCCTATTTTGAAAATTTAAATCAAGATACTAGCAAAATTTTCCTTTTATGCAACTTAGTTGCAAAGATAGATTAAAACAGCTTAGCTAAAAAGGTAGTTTTTGGGTTTTTGGTTTTAAAGGCAAGAAGTTTTTAATATTTTTATCGGTGTTGCTTAGGATAGATAAATTTTGCAAGCTTGATATAACATCATATCTTAAGTCAAACGATGTTAAAACTTTATAGCTTTAAATTTCTACTTTTTGGACTTATGTCTAGCTCTTTGTGGTTTAGCGTTTCTTTGCGTAGAAATTTCTCTCGTCCTGCTCTAGCTATCATTAGGGCATTATCTGAACAAAACTCAAGCGGAGCAAGAGTAAGTTTGCAGTCAAAATCTTTGCAAAGTTCGCTGATATTGCGGCGTAAAATAGGATTAGCGCTAGCTCCTCCAACTACACCAAAATGTTTAAAATTTTGCTCTTTAAAGATGAGTTTTAGTTTATCCATTATATGAGCACAGGCGGTTTGCTCAAAAGCATAGGCTATGTTTGCCTTATTAGCTTGCAAATTTTCACCTTGCGCTTCTATGGCTAACCTAGCTGCATTTTTAAGCCCTGAAAAGCTGTATTCTAGCCTTTTATCGCCACGAAGTGGGATACTAAATTTAAATTTCTCTTTATCGCTTGCACTTTGTGCTAGATGGCTTATAATCGCTCCACCTGGATATCCAAGCCCCATCATTTTAGCCACTTTATCAAAGCTTTCACCAAAGCTATCATCACTTGTTTGAGCCAAAATTTCAATACAGCCATCTTTGTCGATATTTAGCACTAAAGTGTGTCCGCCACTAACTAGCAAAATGCCAATTGGAATCGAAATTTCACTATTTAAAAATAGCGAGTATATATGACCAACTAGGTGATTAACAGCGATAAGCGGTACATCTAGAGCTATGCTTAAAGATTTTGCCATGCTTACACCGCTAATTAAGCTAACACTAAGTCCAGGCTCATTTGTAACGGCGATAGCTTTTATTTGTTTAAAGTATGGCTTTATATCATTTAAAAGAGCAGGGAGTGCTTGCGTGTGAAGTCTAGCTGCAAGCTCTGGGACTACGCCACCATATACCGAGTGCTCAAGCTCTTGTGAAATTTTTTTATGATATATAAGCTCTAGGTTTTTGCTGTTAATGAGCGCTACAGAGCTATCATCACAACTGCTTTCTATGCCCAGTATCATTCAAACTCCACTAGTATCATGCCTGCGTAGCGATCTGGGGTGCTTGATGTATCATAAAACTCGATACGATAAATTTTGCCAGCTTTATCTACGCTAAAGCTTCTATCAATCATCTTTTTATCTATGTTTTCGCCAGCTTCATCGCTAAATTTTGAGCTATAGCCTATTATATTTGTTCTAATGTTTGGTATTTTTTCAACTTCAAATGCGTTTTTTACCTTTATCGTTTCCCCACTTTCTAGTATGAAGCTCTGTTTATCTGTTAAAATTTTGATATCATCAAGCTTTTTTGCATAGCTGAAATTTTGTGGGATTAGTCTTGTCATTAGGCGGTTTCCATAGCGAACTTCATATCCGTTTTTTACCTTTATAACAGCTACGAGTGGATTGTTACTTTTGTATTTTAGCTCATCTTTTGGAAGCGGTATATAGTTTAGGCTTGGTCGCAAACCTTTTAAATTTAAAACAAAGTAATCATCAAAAAGGCTTAGATGTATATCTTTTTCAATAGCCTCTTTAACAGCTTTTACATTTAGCTCAAATGGTCTTGAAAACTCGATACCAACGAGCTTAAAATACTCTTCTATCGCTAAAAGATGGTAGTAAGTTCTTTGCTCTGCGTTTAAATTTTTACTAGCTTCATTTGCAAAGGCTGACTTGCCTTGAGTAATCGCAAAGTAAGTAAGAGACTTTAACATCTCAACATCACCTTTTGCGGTTTGTGTGTTTTTAACATTATATGCGTGTTCTTTGGTTAGTTTTTTTGTATTTATCCCATTTTTTGTTTGCTCTGCAACTCCACCAAGCTCAGGGTAACTAGCGCCTATAAGCTCAGACTGATCAATGATAACAGTGTTGCCCCATTTATTTGGGTTGCGGTCTTTATTTATAAAAGTTGGCGAATAAAAGCCACTTCCATCGTGTAGATTTAGTATCAAGGAGACATTTTGGTCTGTGATTAAAGATTTTATCTGAGTTACTGCTTTATAGTCAGGATCGCTTTTGTCAATATGTGCAAATTTTCGGTTCATGTCGCCTTTTGTGCCACGACCTCTTTCTATAATGCTTTTAAAATTTAAATTCGGTACAACCCAAAGGCTTCCTTTTGTTATATTATAATCAGTTGCGACTATCGATGCTGCTAAAAATCCTCCTGGCTCATCACCTTGTATGCCACCTATTAAAAGCATAGTATTGTCATCTTGTATACCCTTTTTATAAAGCGTGTAGTCAAACTGAGATGCATTTAAGGATACAAAAATAAAAATCGTTAAAATTTTAATCGCTTTCAAGCATTTTCCTTGCTTTGTGGTAGTATGAGATTAAGCAAAATTCCTATAATCGCACCAAGCCCAATGCCTGAAAAGCTAACTATCTCGAGGTCTATAACCATGCCACCTATGGCAAAGACAAATATTAGCGCTACGATTATCATATTTCGTGGCTCATTTAAATCAGCCTGACTTCTTATAAGCATTTGCATGCCAACGCTTGCTATAACCCCAAAAAGTAGTAACATAATGCCACCTATAACAGGTTGAGGTATGGTTGATAAAAATGCGCCAAGCTTGCCAACAAAAGCTAGAAGTATGGCCGCTATGGCTGCCCAAGTCATAATGGCTGGATTATAAGCTTTTGTAATGCTAACCGCGCCAGTAACCTCTGAGTATGTTGTGTTTGGCGGACCACCAAAAAGTCCGGCTATACTCGTTGCTACACCATCACCAAGTAGAGTGTTTTTAAGTCCTGGTTTTTTTAAGAAATTTTCTTTCGCAACATTTGAGATAGTTAGCATATCTCCGATATGTTCTACTGCTGGGGCTATGGCTATAGGTATCATAAATAAAATAGCTCCAAGCTCAAAACTTGGTGCGGTAAAATCTGGCACTGAAAACCACGAAGCATTAGCAATAGGAGCAAAGTCAACTATACCCATAAAAAGCGATGCGATATAGCCTATTAATATGCCAAAAAGTATAGGTATAAGCCTAAAAATTCCTTTACCAAAAAGCATTAAAAAAATGGTTGCCATAAGCGATAAAAATGCTATTGACATCGCTTGAGTAGGCGTGTAGGCAGTAGCTCCAACACCCATTGTCATCTTTACAGCTGCTGGAGAGAGTATAAGACCTATGGTCATGATAACAGGACCAACAACGACTGGCGGAAGTAGTTTATGGATAAAATTTTCTCCACGAAATCTTATTAAAAAACTTAGCACAACATACAAAAGTCCAGCTGCTATGATACCGCCCATAGTTGCACTAAGCCCCCATTGAGAGATGCTAAAAGTTATAGGCGAGATAAAAGCAAAAGAGCTTGCTAGAAATATAGGTGGCACCTGCTCACGGTTTATTAGCTGAAATGCCAAAGTGCCAACTCCAGCGGTAAAAAGAGCAATATTTGCATTTAGTCCGGTAAGCATAGGCACAAGCACTAATGCACCAAATGCCACGAACAAAAACTGCACCCCAACAAGGCTATCTTTTAGCCTAAATTTATAACCCTCATACTGCTGCATATAACCCCCTAGTATAAGTTCTAACTTCATCATCAAGTTCGTAAATATCGTTTTGGGTTTGTATTTTTATGCCATTAAATTTCTCAAATGCCTTTAAAACAGCCTTTGAAATATCTAAAAACCCACACTCATTTTTTAAAAATTTATATACCATAAACTCGTTTGCGGCATTTACTACAATGCCCATATCTGGAGCTTTTAAAAGCTCATCTTTTAGTGAAAATATAGGATATTTTTTAAGATTTATCTCTTTAAATTTTATAGGTTTTAATGTTAGTAAATTTGCATTTTGTATGATATTTTTATCTATATTTTCAAGCACTGCATGGGCTATAGCAAGCTTCATATCGGCTTTTGAGATATGCGTAACGCTTGAGCCATCAACAAACTCAACAATCGCATGTACCATAGATGTTGGCTCTATATATGCTTGTATATTTTTTGTATTATAAAGCCAGTAAGCCTCCATGACCTCAAAAAGTTTGTTTGCCATGCTTGCGCTGTCTATAGTGATCTTTGCGCCCATATCCCAGTTTGGATGTTTTAATGCATCATTTGCTGTGGCTGTTTTTAGAAATTTTAGTGGCGTTTTATAAAATGCCCCACCACTTGCGGTTATTATAAGTTTTGATACTTTCGTTTTGTTTTGAAGCAAAAATTTCAAGCCAAAATGCTCACTGTCTATTGGCAAAATTTCATCTGTTTTTAGAAATTTTCCACCAACAACAAGGCTTTCTTTGTTTGCTAGTGCGAGAATTTTTCCAAGTTTTTGCGTTGCTATACTTGCTCGAAGTCCCGCAAAGCCAACTATGGCATTTACAACTTTTTGGCTGTTGCAAAGTTCTAGCATATCTAAAATTTCGTTTCCAACAAAGACTTTATCATGCTTTACTTGTGAGCGTAAAGAGCTATCTTGTACGCTCACAAATTTTGGCTTAAATTCTGCTATTTGCTTATTTAATAACCCTACATTTGTCCCGCAACTAAGAGCCTCTACGGCTATATTATGTTGCTTGCAAAGCACAAGAGTGTTTGTGCCTATACTGCCAGTAGAACCAAGAACTACCACGAAAGCGACCAAAGAAGCGCAACAACGCCAAATAAATACCCATCGATCCTATCTAACATACCGCCGTGACCTGGAAAGAGTGAGCCGCTATCTTTTGCTCCTACTAAGCGTTTTAGATAGCTTTCAAACAAGTCTCCCCATACGCTAAAAACGCAGATTAAAAAACTTGCAAAAACGACATGTACAGCAGCGTCCATTACAAAATTTCCACATATAGTCCCAACTATCGTTCCTATCCCAAGTCCGCCTAAAACACCTTCTAAAGTCTTGTTGGGTGAGCTTGGGCTAAATGGGTGTTTGCCAAAAAATTTACCCACAAAATATGCCCCACTATCGCAAGCTACGACTGATAGTATAAGCCAAGCAAGATACTCAATGCCGTACTCTGAATAAAGCATCCAAATAAGAAAAATAGGCGTGGCTGGGTACAAAAATGGTAGCACGGCCTTTATATTATCACTTTTTATGTGCGCAAGTACTGAAACTACGATTATAACAGCTAAAAGAGCGATATATATAGGGTTTGTAAGTAAAGTTAGTGTATAAAAAGCGATCACGATAAAAACAAGGCTTTTTTGATCGATATTATAAAGCTTTAAGGCTTCAAGAAATGCCACGGCAAGGACTATGCCAAGGATTATAAAATTTAAAAAATAGCTATTTATATAAAAGATCGCTAGTATTACAGCAAGCATTGTAAGACCAGTTATCAGACGAGTTTTCATAAATTTTCCTTAATTTTTTGTTGATTTTATCAAAAATTTGCTTATATTTTTATATCGATATGAGTTGGTTCACCATCCTCATCATAAAAAATTTCTTGAATTTGTTCGCTTTTGGCTTCTGGGCTATTGTTGCTGGCTTCGTTTTCATTTTGCATAGCGGCTTGCTCTTGATCGCTTTTTGATTTTTCATGTTCATTTTCTGGGTCGATCTTGTAAGTTTCTTCTGTTGGTCTAATCTCTGTTATCTCGTTATTGTCATCAGCTGCTACTTGCATGGCAAGGGCATTTTGCATGTCAAATCTGGCTTGCTGGCTTGCATTTACAGATGAGACGACGGGAGCATTTTGGTTTATAAAATTTGCATTGCCTATAGGTGTTACCGACATATTATCCCCTTTTATTTTATGACTATTATCGTCTGAAAATCGATATAATTTACATTTGCACCGTGTAAAATTTTCACATTTTGTCGCTTTGTATAATCAACTTCATACCTTCCAGCTCCACTCACGCTAAAATTTACACAAATTTTAGCAGCAAAATTTAAAATCTCATCACTTGGATTTAGCTTGTTTGTTTTTATGATGACATGCGCGCTTGCAATATCTTTCATATGCATCCAGACATCGTTTTTTCGGCTATTTTTAAGAAGCTCTATATTGCCTTTTTCATTTTTTCCTATCGAAATTTTATACTCATTTATATAAAAATTTTGGATATTTTCACTATCGTTATTTTGATTTTTTGATAAATTTGATCTTTTTGGATATAAAATTTCAAGCTCAGAAACTGATGTTGCGTTTTGTAACATCTGCTTTAAATTTGTGTAAAAGTGTAACTTTTCACTTAAATTTTCATGCTCTAAGACTACGCCACTTGCTTTTTGTGCAAGGCGTTTTGCTTTATTAAAGTATGTATTTGCAGATATTTTTGGTGTGCTATCAAGGTTAAATGAAATTTCTTTGCTATCAAAATCTTTTAGCTTAAAGCTTCTTTGATGGTCGCTTAGGTTGGCTAAATTTGCTAGTAAAACTATTCCTTGGAGGCGTAAAATTTCACTTTGTTGGCTTAGTTCGTGTTCGTTTTCAAGGTTATTTAAATTTGCTTTCAGCGCTTCTATTTTTTTATCAATCTGTCCTAGTTTTATGGCTTTTAAATTCGTTAAAAAGCTGCTATTTAGCCTATCAAACTCAGATTTTAAAAAAGTGTGAAAGTCTGTTATGGGGGCAGTTTGTCTCTCTTTTATCTGGATAGGCTCAAGCATCTTTAAAGGCTTATTTGGTTTTATCGTTCTAAAGTCATTTTCTATATGCCTAATCGCGTCGATAATAACGCCGTTTTCATCTGTTATGATGGCATTTGTAAAACACCCAGTAAATTCTAGATAAAACTCACTTTTTATACTTTTGTATGAGCCATCAAGTGAGGTTGAAATTTGTAAAATTCTATTGTTTTCTAGGCATTTTATGCAGGTGATTTTAGCCCCTTTTAGGCGTTTTTTGAGTGCATTATCAAACGGGGCATTATAGTTTTTTATAGTACTAAAATTATCATTTATATAGATTGCAGAGTCTGATTTTGAAAGATCAAAAAATATATTTTTGCCATCAAAATTTATAAGAATTTGCATGTTAGCACTTCTTTTTATATCATTTATTTTTTTGAAATTTGCAAGAAAATCGGCAATTTGTCTTAGGTGCGCGTATTTCATTTTTACCCTTATTTTTTGCGTTATTATACAAAAAAATCTTTATCCTGATAAAAATTCAGATTTTTTTGATAAAATTAAATGAAAAATAAAAGGTAAAAAATGAAACAAACTATAACCGAAAAAATTTTCTCAGCTCATGCTGGCGAAATGGCATTTGCAGGGCAAATCGTGCAAAGTCCCATAGATATGGTAATTGGCAATGACATAACTACACCGATTTCTATAAAGCAGTTTGAAAGAAGCGGAGCAAAAGCACTTGCTAATCCAGATGGCTTTGCTATCGTGATGGATCACTATATCCCAGCAAAAGACATTGCAAGTGCAAATCAGGCTAAAATTTCACGCGATTTTGCTTACAAGCATGATTTAAAGTATTTTTTTGACGAAAAAGATATGGGCATTGAGCACGCACTACTTCCAGAAAAAGGGCTTGTGGTGCCTGGTGATGTTATCATCGGAGCAGATAGTCACACCTGTACTCACGGTGCACTTGGGGCATTTGCAACTGGCATGGGTTCAACCGACTTAGCTTACGCGATGATAACTGGCAAAAACTGGTTTAAAGTGCCTGAGAGCATAAAAGTTGTATTTACTGGCAAAATGTCACAGCATCTATATGGCAAGGACTTAATCCTAGAGATAATCCGCCAAATCGGCGTTGATGGTGCATTATATAAAGCGTTAGAATTTACCGGAGATACGATAGCACAGCTTGATATGGATAGCCGTTTTAGCTTGTGTAATATGGCAATAGAAGCTGGTGCAAAAAACGGTATAGTGGCATATGATGAGATAACGAAAGAATTTTTAAGTGATAAAAACTTACGCTCAAAACCAATCATTCACTATTCAGACGAAGGTGCAAAATATGAGCGTGTGATCGAGATAGATGTTAGCAAACTTGATCCAGTTGTGGCATATCCATTTTTACCAAGTAATGGCAAAAGTGTCCGCGAAGCAGTTAAAGATGATTTGAGTATAGATCAGGTATTTATAGGCTCTTGTACAAATGGCAGACTTAGCGATCTTCGTATAGCAGCAGATATATTAAAAGGAAAAAGGGTTTCTAAAAAAACACGCCTTATCATCACTCCAGCCACGCAAAAAATCGCACTTCAGGCTCAAAAAGAGGGACTAATGGATATATTTGTTGAGGCTGGTGCAGTCGTTAGTAACCCAACTTGCGGTGCGTGTCTTGGCGGATACATGGGCATTTTGGCTGATGGCGAAAGATGTGTAGCCACTACAAATAGAAATTTTGTAGGAAGAATGGGTGCTAGAACAAGCGAAATTTATCTAGCAAACTCAGCCGTTGCAGCCGCTTCAGCCATAGCTGGTAAGATAGCTGATCCAAGGGAAATTTAGTAAAATATGCAAAAGTTTAATGTATGCGTCATCTTAGCGGGTGGTAAAAGCTCAAGAATGGGGCAAGATAAAACACTCTTGCCTTTTGGTAGTGAGCCTAGTATGACGCACTTTTTGGCTAAAAAGATGGGGCAGGTTTTTAAAGAAATTTATATAAGTTCAAAGTCTCAAAAATTTAACCCTCCACTTAAAATTTTGGTTGATGATAGCGATGATTTTTCGCCTATGCTAGCACTTGCTTGTATATTAGAAAAATTTGATGACAGTGTTTTTATTATGCCTGCAGATATGCCTTTTGTTAGTGTTGAGTGTGTAAATGAGTTGGCAAAATTTAAAGATGAGTTTGATGTGGTTGTGGCAAGAGACACTGAGCATAGGCATAGTCTTTGTGGGTTTTTTAACCCAAAAATCGCCAGTCAAGCAAGAGAGCTGTATGAAAAAGGTGAGCATAAAATAGGACTTTTGCTTAGCGCAAATAGCTTAAAAGAGGTATATTTTAATGATGGCAGTCAGTTTGCAAATGTTAATAACCCAGATGAATACGAAAGGGCTTTAAATGCGTTATAGTTTGATATTTTTTTGTTTTTGTGCGTTATTTGCTAAGAGCGCGAGTGAGCTTTATGATGAGGCCTTAAGTTATGAAAAAGCTGGTGATATACCGCAGGCTATGAGACTTTATAAGATGGCGTATGAAGCTAGGGCAAATGGCGATCTGTCGGATAGTTTTACTAAAAGTAGTAGTCAGGAATTTCTTCATCAAGATAGTGAGCCAGGCTCTGATGATGATGTTGCAAAACATGTTTTTAATAGTGTTGCCGAGCCAAAAAAACAAGGCGAAACAGGCTATCTTAATATCACTCTTGCTGAGCCAAACTACCTGTTGCCAGCCACTTATGCTTCAAAAGTGCCAGATAGTCGCAGCAAATTTGAGACAAAATTTCATATAAGCTTGCAAAAGCCAGTGCTTTATGATCTATTTGGTTTTAAAGAGAGTGTTGGGATCGCGTATTCGCAAACATCTTGGTGGCAAACATCGCGTGACTCAACGCCATTTCGAGAGAGTAACTACCGCCCAGAGCTTTATGCTAGTGTCCCGTTTGAGAATTTTGGGATATTTAGGGGTGTGAGAGTTGGTCTTTTGCATGAGTCAAACGGACAGGGAAGTGAGCGTTCAAGAAGCTGGAATAGGGCGTATATGAGTGCTGACTTTGTAGCTGGGCGACTTAGCATGACTCCTAGAGCTTGGATGACTGTTGGTGATATTAGTGATAATGAAAATATAAGAAAAAATATCGGTGTTGCCGATCTAAAAGTAAAATACACCATCGGCGGTCATCATCTAAATTTAATGCTTAGAAATAACTTTAGGCTTGATAGCACAAATCGTGGGGCTGCTGAGTTTGGCTGGTTTTTCCCGCTATTTAGTAGTGGACTTTATGGATATTTGCAGTACTTTAATGGATACGGCGAGAATTTGATGGACTATGATAGACATATGAATAAAATCGGTATTGGTTTTGCTATTTTAAAATAATTTTTATCGTAATATAGGAGGTTTTTATGAAAAAAATTTTGGCACTATTTTTTATGGCTAGCGTTGCGTTTTCACAGTGGCTAGAGATAGACAAAACTCACTCAGATGTAAAATTTGTGATAAAACACCTAAGTATATCAAATATAAATGGGCATTTTGATGACTACGAAGCGGCGATAGATTTTGATGCTGCTAAAAAAAGGATAAATTCGCTTGAGGCTATCGTTAAAGTTGATTCGATATATACAAAAAATAGAACTAGAGACCAAAACCTAACTAGCGAAATATTTTTTGATACACAAAAATTTAAAAGCATGACTTTTAAGATGACAGATAGTGATGATAAACGAATTTATGGTATCTTAAAGATAAAAGATGTTAGTAAAAATGTTGTTTTTGACTATACTTATAATGGCTCGGCTAAAAATATAAATGGTGGCTTAGCGCACAGCTTTACTTTAAAAACTATGCTAAAAAGGCGAGAGTTTAATGTCGGTAAAGATTATCCTATTGAGTTTATAGGTGATAATGTTTGGATTACTATAGATATTGAGGGAAATTTGCGTGGAGATACGCAAGAAAAATCTAAACAAAATGAGTAAAAGGGGCTTAAAGCCCCAAATTTTAGTGCTTTGATAGATAGTTTGTATCGTAGTTGTTTGTCAAAAAGTCTTTATTTTTCATCATATTTATATGAAAATCGCGTGTCGTTTTTATGCCACCTACTACCAGTTGCTCAAGGGCAACATGCATTTTTTGTATAGCTTTATTACGATCTTCATCCCAAACCACTAGCTTTCCTATCATACTATCATAGTATGGTGGCACGCTATATCCTTGATAAACATGGCTCTCCATTCGGACATTTCTGCCTGCTGGAGCAACATACTTTGTTATCTCGCCAGGACTTGGCGTAAAGCTCTTTGGATCTTCGGCGGTTATTCTGCACTCGATAGCATGACCATTTAGTTTTATGCTCTCTTGAGATGGTAGGCTCTCGCCTTCTGCTACGCGTATCATCCACTCGATTATATCAAGTCCGCTTACCATTTCGCTTACGCAGTGCTCAACTTGAAGTCTGGTATTCATCTCTATAAAGTAAAAGTCTAAATTTTTATCTACCAAAAACTCAAATGTTCCAGCTCCTTCATATCCGATAGCCTTAGTCGCACGGATAGCTGTTTCGTGTAGTCTTTTGCGTGTTTCATCATCTAGTAAAATCGCAGGGCTTTCTTCAATTAGCTTTTGATGGCGACGTTGCATTGAGCAGTCTCGCTCGCCTACATGTATGACATTTCCTTTGCTATCACCAATGACTTGAACCTCGATGTGGCGTGGGTTTAGAATGTATTTTTCCATATACATAGTACCGTCGCCAAATGCTGTCATAGCCTCACTTTCAGCTGACCAAAATGCCTTTTCTAAATCCTCTTCGCGCTCTACCATTCTCATGCCGCGACCACCACCGCCAGCTGCTGCTTTTAAGATGACTGGATAGCCTATCTTTTTAGCTAGCTCTTTTGCCACTTTTATATCGCTTATCGCGCCATCTGAACCAGGTATGACTGGCACACCAGCACGCTGCATAACCTGCTTTGCTTTGCTTTTATCGCTCATTAAAGCCATGGCTTCTACGCTTGGACCTATAAATTTTAGGTTGTGTTTTGCGCAAATTTCGACAAAATTTTGATTTTCGCTCAAAAAGCCATATCCTGGAAATATCGCGTCTGCACCGCTTATCTCAGCGGCTGATATGATGGCTGGGATATTTAGATAGCTATCGCTTGAGCGAGGGTTGCCTATGCAAATGGCAGCGTCAGCGTATTTTACATAAAGCGCATCTTTATCCGCTGTTGAATATACAACTATCGCCTCTTTTCCCATCTCTTTGATAGTTCGCAAAGCACGCAGCGCGATCTCTCCGCGGTTTGCGATGAGTACTTTTTTAATTTGCATTAAATTTTCTCCACGCCAAATAGTGGCATACCAAACTCAACAGGCTGTCCGTCAGCTACGAGAATTTCAGTTATCTGACAGTCAAACTCAGCTTCTATCTCGTTCATTATCTTCATTGCTTCAACTATGCCGATAGTGTCGCCTTTTCTTACCTTTTGACCAACTTTGGCAAATGGCGCAGCGCCTGGGCTTGGGGCAGCATAAAATGTGCCTACCATAGGCGAGTTTAGCGTGTTTTTATGTGTTTGAACGACAGCTGGTTTTTCATTAACAACTTGGATATTTAGTGGCTGTGGTGCAGGAGCTACTGGCTGTGGAGCTGGCTTTGGTAACTCACAACAATCTGAAAATTTTTCAAGTTCTACTTCAAATTCACCATCTTTTATCTTTATCTTATTCATATCCATTTGGTTGAAAAACTCGATAAGCTCTTTGATGTCTTCTTTTTTCATAAACTTCTCCTAGTTTGAGTTAAGCTCATATTGTAGCAAAAATTTATTAAAATTTTTATATAAGCCGTTTTTGTGTGCTAAATTTGGCTCTTAATGTATGGTTTTAAAAATTTAAAAATCAAAATTTATTTTACGTAGTTCTCATCAGCCATTTTTATAAATTTTTCATATCTATCCTGCTCAAACCACACTACATTTTTCCTTCATTTTAAAAGCTCACCGCATATGCTTACTGCCTTTGCAAAGTTCTACTGCGCACGAATGTTTTATAATATTTGATAAACAAAGCACGATACACCAACCACAGCTACTCGTATTACTTTATCCTCTGTGGTGGTATAAATTTAGCCTTTATATAACGATCTAATTTTACCTTGCATGATATGTATGTCATGCAAGGTAAACACCCTTTGGAAAATTTATAACTGCCACACCTGCATTATGATAAGAATTTGAGCTAAAAAAGTATTGTG
This sequence comes from Campylobacter suis, assembly GCF_905120475.1. Classification (NCBI taxonomy): domain Bacteria; kingdom Pseudomonadati; phylum Campylobacterota; class Epsilonproteobacteria; order Campylobacterales; family Campylobacteraceae; genus Campylobacter; species Campylobacter suis. The sequence continues at coordinate 48,345 of NZ_CAJHOE010000004.1, forward strand.
ACTTTAGATAGCCCACCGCAAAAATTTTATCGTTTATGCCCTTATAAATTTTTAGCTCATCCTTTTTGATTAATTTTTTATATACTTTTTTCTTCTCTTGCTACGCTAAAATTTTTATTTATTTGCCCTATCTATAATCACTTCACCATCAACCGCGATTTGATCTATTTCGGTGATATTTAGGATCTCACCAAGCCTTACTATACCCTCATAATATCCTTGATAGCCATAATAAATCACAAAATTTCCCCACGGTGCAAAATAGCTAAGCTCGCCGATTTTTCCATCTGTTCCTTTTGGCTCATGGCTTATATCAAGCTTTTGTGAGAGTTTGTCATATTTTTCTTTTTTAGCGTAGTCTTTTAGATCTAGCTTTAGTGGCAAGAGCTTTGCAAACTCCCTTGCCGCGGGCGTATCATCAAGCATAGCATCAAATTCGCCATTTATATTTTTTAAGATAATTTTCATATTTTCTTCCGCATTTAAACTTAAAACTAAAAATAAAATGACTAAAAATTTCACTTTAAATTTTCCCTAAAAAACTGCTCAAATTTATCAAATGGAATTTTTTATAATTGTCATAAAGATCAACATGGTGTGCATTTGGCACTACCACAAGCTCTTTTGGCTCATTTGCTATCTCATAAGCTCTCTTTGAAAAGTGCAATGAATGCGAGTTTTCACCATTTACAAAAAGCACGGGTTTATTCATATCTTTGATATTATCATATAATTTAAACTGAAAAAACGCCGTTGGCATTTGTGCTAGCCATGCTGAGTTTGAGTTTAGCGAGCGAGCATGATAACCTCTTTTTGTGCGGTAATAATCAAAAAATACAGCCAAAACAGGGTGCGGATCATCGTCTAAAGTTTCAGGTAAAATTTTATCACTAAGAAGTGCTTTACCATCAACTACTGGCACTTCGTGATAATTTCTTGCATAGGTACCAGATTTTGCATCCTCCCAACGCTGAAGATTTATATACTCAAGCACGGTCTCGCGCTCTTTTTTAGTGTATCCATCACCCATTCCGTGCCCAATAGAACTTGACATATCATACATCGCAGTGGTTGCGACAGCTTTTATGCGAGTATCAGAGGTAGCAGCAGTAAGCGACATACCAGAAAACCCACAAATCCCTAACGCACCGATCTTTTCTCTATCAACATTTGGCAATAACCCCACAAAATCAACCGCCGCGCTCACATCTTCGCTGTTTATATCAGGACTTGCCATACCCCGAGGCTCGCCACCACTCTCACCTGTAAAACTTGGATCAAAAGCAAGCGTGATAAATCCCCTTTTGGCAAGTTCGTGAGCATGAAGACCGCTACTTTGTTCTTTGACCGCTCCAAACGGACCGCTTACAATTATGGCTGGTAAATTTTTAGGCGTATAAAGATCGCCTACTAAGCTAATACCGTAGTGATTTTTAAATCTCACTTTTTTATGTTCTACTTTGTCTGATTTTACAAATGTTTTATCCCAAATTTGGGTAATTTCTGAGGTAGTTGTGATTTGCGCCATAGAACTTGGCACGACATTATTTGAAGCCATTAAATTTCCTCCTAATAAGCTTGTAGTTAGCATAAAACTAAGTGTTAAATTTTGAATTTTCATCATTGTATCCTTTGATTTTATTATGAAAATTTTAGCAAATTTATTAGTTAAATAGTTAGAACGATACTCCAAATTTTTTGCCTAATCCTACAAATTTTTTAATGCTTTGTAAGTATGGTGGCTTTTTATTTGGTTAAAATTAAAATTTTAGCCATTTTTTGCTAAAATCAGATCAATTTTAAATAAGGAAAAACAATGGGACTAAAAAGCGATAAGTGGATACGTAAGATGAGTTTAGAACACGATATGATCGTGCCATTTGCCGAGGAGCAGGTGGGTCGCGGTGTGGTAAGCTACGGAGTTAGTAGCTATGGATATGATATACGCGTGGGCGATGAGTTTAAAATTTTTACAAATATCGGTGGCACGGTCGTAGATCCTAAGAATTTTGATGAGAAAAATGTGGTTGATTTTAAGGGCGATGTTTGTATCGTCCCGCCAAACTCGTTTGCGCTAGCAAGCACGGTCGAGTACTTTAATATGCCTGATGATGTTCTAGCCATCTGTCTTGGTAAAAGCACCTATGCAAGGTGCGGCATCATCGTAAATGTTACGCCATTTGAGCCGGGATTTAGGGGGCATATCACGATTGAGATCTCAAACACGACGCCACTTCCAGCTAAAATTTATGCAAACGAGGGTATAGCCCAGGTGCTGTTTTTACAAGGTGATGAGCCGTGCGAAGTGACATACGCTGATAAAAAGGGCAAGTATCAAGCACAAGAGGGCATAACTTTGCCTAGAATTTTAAAATAGATTTTATGTTTGGTATAAAATTTGCTAGGGTTTTGACGATATTATAAAAATAGTTTAAAATTTTAAGGACAACAAAGATGAGTAAAAAAAAGAGCGAAAAACAACAAGCACAAAATTTGCAGTCGGTTCAAAACCCAATATTTGCTAAAAACTTACAAGCACTTTTTCAGCAAGACGAAGCTTTGGCTGTCAGGCTTTTTTCTATGGAAGGAAATGAAAAATTTGATGTTTTTATGGGGAAAGACCCAGTTGATATAAACATAATAAATAAAGAGAATTTTAAATACATTTATGAAAAGCCGGTTAGTGATGTTCATAATATGCTAGATAGTACCGAAAAAGAGTATAAGAGATATCCGATTATGTATTTTTACGGACTTGGAAACGGCATTTTTTATAAAGGACTTTTGTATAATGACTCGCACAAGCGTATCATAGTTATAGAGCCTGAGCTTGAGATCATATATATAGTTTTAAATTTGCTTGATTTGTCTAAAGAGCTTGCTAGTGAGCGACTTATCCTTTTTTATTCTGAAAATGTAACCTTTTCACAGCTTTATTTTTTGATAGCAAAAAAAGATATATCGCCTTTTATCAAGTTGTATGATATGCATATCCACTCTTATTTTTATGATGATTATGGCGATGATTATGAGCGCATAAACAGATACTTTACAGAGGCTTTCGTCCAGTATGCTGCATCTTGTGGTAATAGCATCGATGATAACTTGCAGGGTATAGAGCAAAATTTAATAAATGTTGTACATATGATAACAAACTACCCATATGTTCCGCTTGTTAAAAAAAGACTCGGCTTGCTAGATACGGCGGTTATAGTTTCAACTGGACCATCTTTAACAAAGCAACTACCCATACTTAAAAAATTTGCACCATATGTTAGCGTTATAAGTGTTGACGCATCTTATCCGATACTTCTTAAAAACGGTATTATTCCAGACTATGTTACATCGATTGAAAGAGGGGCTAAAACCTCAACTTTTTTTGAAGCAAAAGATAAGAAAATGGACAAAGATATATATTTTGTCGTAGCTTCATTAACGCACCCTGATACGATTAGAAATTTAAAAGATAGAAAAATGGTTTTAACAATGAGACCAAATACCGAAGAGAGATCTTTGGGACTTGATCAGCATGGATATTTAGGTATTGGACATAGCACAGCAAATCAAGCATATCAGCTAGCATATGTTTTAAAGCATAAAAATATCGTTTTAATAGGTCAAGACTTGGCTTATGGCAAAGATGGCGTTAGCCATGCGCAAGGGCATAGATACTATGAAGAAGAAAGCGAATATGACCTTTATGCTCCAGCTTATGGTGGAGATGGCGAAGTAAAGACAACTTTTATATGGAATTTATTTAAAAATCAATTTGAAAAAGATATAGAGCAGTCGTCAAAAGAGGACTTTGTTACATATAACTGTACCGAGGGTGGCGCAAGGATAAATGGAGCTATAGAAAGACCATTTTTGGAAGTTATGAACGAACTTTGCAAGGATAAAAAAGTAAAAAAACTACCAAATGTACAAAAGGTAAGTGAGCAAGTGGCTAATAAAAATATGCTAAAACTATATAAAAATATCAATAAAAAAATTGCCATTCAAACACTTGCAAAACAAAAGATAGAAAAGGTCTTTTTAAAAGTAGTCCCAAAGATAGATGAGCTGATAAAATTAAGAGATGAAAGCAAGGCAGACGAAAGCTTTTTCCCTAAACTAGTAAAAATTTCAAACGATATAGATGTTTTAAAAAATACTCTAGCAAATAAAAAATTTGTAAAATATATAGGAAACATTCTTGGTATATCTGTGAATTTTCAAGAGCTTGAGCTTGCTAAGATAGCTGTTGCTCCAAGTGATACAACTATGCAAAAAGTAAATAAGCTTTTTGAGTGGTTAGAGATGCATAAATACTGGCTTTTCTCGGCTGCTGGCGGCTTAAATGCAGATATAGAAACAACGCAAAGAGCGAGTAAAAACCTTATAAAAGAGATGAAAAAGCGAAAAATACTGCCAGTACAAAAGGGCTAAGTTGTGGAAATTTTAAGACTCATAGGAAGAGATAGGGAGCTCTTTAATGACGATATAACCGCACATGAAAGCACGATTTGTGATATTATAAAATCATCATCATTTTTAGTTATAGGTGGAGCTGGTAGTATAGGCTCTGCTGTTGTAAAAGAAATTTTTAAAAGAGATCCAAAAATCCTTCATGTTGTTGATATCTCAGAAAATAACCTAGTTGAACTCGTGCGTGATATTAGAAGCTCATTTGGCTACACTAGCGGTGAGTTTGCTACATTTGCACTAGATGTTGGGAGTGAAATTTTTGATGCATTTATCGCTAAAAATCATTATGATTATGTGCTAAATTTATCTGCACTCAAGCATGTTAGAAGCGAAAAAGATGCCTTTACTCTTATGCGACTTATTGATGTAAATATTTTTAACACAGATAAAACTATTAGGCAAACTACAAAAAACTCAGGCAAAAAATACTTTTGCGTTAGTACAGATAAGGCGGCAAATCCTGTAAATATGATGGGCGCTAGCAAGCGTATAATGGAGCTTTTTGCGTTAAGGCGTTCACAAGATATAGAAATTTCAATGGCTCGTTTTGCAAATGTTGCTTTTAGTGATGGTAGCTTGCTTCATGGTTTTAATGAGCGTATCAAAAAACTTCAGCCCATTGTCGCTCCAAATGACATAAAACGCTACTTTGTCACGCCAAAAGAAAGTGGAGAGCTTTGCTTGATGAGTGCTATTTTTGGACAAAATATGGACATATTTTTCCCAAAACTTAGTCAAAATTTACACCTTATAACATTTGCCGACATAGCCGTAAAATACTTGCAAAATTTAGGCTATGAGCCATATATTTGTGCCGATGAAAATGAGGCTAGAGCCAAGGCAAAAGAGCTTAGTAAATTAAAAAAATGGGCGTGTTTATTTACTGTAAGTGATACGACTGGTGAAAAGGATTTTGAAGAGTTTTTTACCGATAATGAAGTGCTTGATATGGATAAATTTCAAAATATCGGAGTTATTAAAAACTCACTTAAATTTGACGCTAAAAAACTTGATGTTTTTGAAAAGAACATAAAAGCCTTAAAAAGTAGTGGCAGATGGAATAAGGAGCAGATTTTGGCTGAATTTTTTGAAGTTTTGCCAGATTTTGCACATAAAGAGATGGGCAAGTATCTTGATGGCAAGATGTAGCAAGGATTATAAATGCAACAAATTATTGATTTTATAAAAGAAAAGTTTAGCACTGATGGTTTTATACCTTTGCACGAGCCCAAATTTGTAGGCAACGAAAAGCGTTATCTAAATGAATGTATCGATAGCGGATATGTTTCAAGTGTTGGAAAATTTGTGGAGATTTTTGAACAAAAATTAGCTAGTATAACTGGCTCAAAATACGCTGTTGCGACCACAAATGGCACTTGTGCCCTTCATGCTGCTCTTGTCTTGTCTGGCGTAAGAAACGGCGATGAGGTTATAACTCAGCCACTTAGCTTTGTTGCCACTGCAAATGCTATTAGCTACTGCGGTGCAAAGCCTATTTTTTTAGATGTTGAGCTAACAAATTTAGCACTTGACCCAAAGGCTTTAAGTGATTTTTTAGAAAAAAACTGTGAGATAAAAGATGGTCTTTGTATAAACAAAACTACAAAAAAAACTATAAGAGCTTGTGTGCCTATGCACACTTTTGGGCTTGTAAGTGATATTTTGGAGATTAAGAAAATTTGCGATCACTGGCACATAACGCTTGTTGAAGATGCGGCTGAGAGCTTGGGAAGCTATGAAAATGGCGTTCATACTGGAAATTTTGGCTTATTTGGCGCATTTTCTTTTAATGGCAATAAGATAGTAACAAGCGGTGGTGGTGGAGCTATAGTTACAAATGATGAGAATTTAGCAAAAATAGCAAAACACATCACAACGACTGCAAAAGTACCGCACGCTTATGAGTATGTGCATGATATGAGTGGATTTAACTACCGTATGCCAAATTTAAATGCGGCACTTTTGGTGGCTCAGCTTGAAAATTTAGAGCTTTTTTTAAAGGCAAAACGAAAACTTCACGATGAATATGAGAAATTTTTTAAAGATTTTGATGATGTGAAGCTTATTAGTCAAAGAGCGGGTACTTGCTCAAACTACTGGCTAAACGCCATAATGTTTAACTCAAAAGCAAGGCGCGATGAGTTTTTGGAATTTAGCAATAAAAATGGCGTTATGACGCGTCCTGTTTGGAGACTTTTAAATCAGCTTGAGATGTTTAAGGATTGCCAAACTGATGAGCTTGTCAATGCAAAATTTTTACAAGATAGGATAGTAAATATCCCAAGCTCGGCGGTATTGTAATGAAAGAAAACATAGTTCTTATAGGTGGTGGTGGGCATGCTAGGTCTTGCATTGATGTTATAGAACTTGAAAATAGATTTAATATAATCGGCATAGTTGATAATGGTCTAAAAAAAGGGACAAAAGTCTTAGACTATGAAGTTTTGGGTTCTGATAGCGATCTGCCTGAAATTTTTAAAATTTGTAAAAATGCATTAATTTGTATAGGTCAGATAAAAACTCCAGAACCACGCATTAAAGCCTATGAGCTTGCTTTGAGTCTTGGATTTAAACTACCAAGTATTATCTCTCCGTTAGCTTATGTTTCAAAATACGCTGATGTGCAAGATTCTAGTATTATCATGCACCATGCTTTTATAAATGCTGGTGCAAAGATTGGTAAAAATTGTATTATTAACTCAAAAGCACTTATTGAACATGATGCAGTGATTGGCGATCATTGCCATATAAGTACAGCAAGTGTTATAAACGGCGGTGTTAGTGTTGGAGCTAAGAGTTTTTTTGGAAGTAACTCTACCAGTAAAGAGTATGTAAATATAGATGAAAATTCTATAATAGGGGGGGGTACGAGCGTGTTTCTAGCTCGCAAAATGTAAGTGTTTATATTATAGGAGCTGGTGGCTTTGCTGCTGAGATTAGCGAGTATATATCGCAAAATAATGAGGTTTTAGATCAAAAGGTCAAAATTTTGGGATATTTTGATATAGATGATAAAAATTATAAAAAATATAGTTTTCATGCACCATTTTTAGGTAGTGAAAGAGATTTTAAATTTAGTAAAAATGATAAAGTTTTACTTGCTATTGGAGAGCAAAAACAGCGTAAAAAAGTTTTGCAATACTTTGCCAAAAGCGAAGAAAATGTTGAATTTATAAGCTTTGTGCACCATAGTGCAAATATTGCTAAAACGGCTATTTTGGGTAAGGCAAATGTTATATGTCCTAATGTTGTAGTTGGTCCAAATGTTATTTTAGGAGATTATAATTTGCTAAATTATAACTCATCTATCGCTCATGATTGTGCGTTAAAAGATATGAATGTTCTTTCGCCAAATGTTTGCATAGCTGGTTATTGTAGGGTTGGAAGTGAGAATTTTTTCGGTATTTGTAGTGGTATGAAGCCAAGTCTTAGTATCGGAGATAAAAACAAAATTCAAGCAAATTTGGTTCTTGATAGAAAACTAGATGATGATAATATATTTTTTTCTATGCAAAAAACAAAGGTAATGAGAAATTTAATCAAAGGATAAGTTATGAAAGAGATTATAAAACAGACATTTTTAGAAGTAGTTTCGCAGATGGGCGCAGAGCTTTTAGTAAGCGAGATAACTGATGATATGGTTCTTTTAGAGAGTGGGCTTGACTCACTTGGTTTTGCTACTTTGGTTGCTACACTTGAAGAAAAGCTTGACTTTGATCCGTTTACGATGATGGATGAGCCATTTTTCCCAGTTACTTTTGGGGAGTTTGTTGGAATTTATGAAAAGATGAATCCAAACAGATGAAAATTTTAGAACAACTACAAAATATACAGCCAGACAAAGTTGCGTTTATCAATGATAGCGAGTGCGTTAAATACGGCGACTTGTTTAGCCTTTTTGAAAAAAATAAAGATCAAATTTTAGCTTTAAATGCAAGTTGTGTCTCTATAAGCGCTAGAAGTCGTATGGAGTTTGCAAAACTTTTAAGCATACTTGATGGGAGTGTTTCAAGGATACTTTTTTTACCAAGTGATATTGACAAGGACCTTTTTGAAAGCTATTATGAACAAGCAGAGATTAACTACGAGGTTTTTTTAGATAATAATGTTTTAAAATTTAACTTGATTAAAAAGCCTGCAAACAGTACAAATGAAGACATAAAGACCCAATGGATAGTTCCTACTTCTGGTACCACTAGCATTCCAAAACTTGTTGTTCATACGCTAAAAAGCCTTAGTAAAACTGTTAAAAAAGATCCAAAAATAGGCGAAAAATACTCTTGGGGACTTACATTTGATATTTACAGATTTTCTGGTATTCAGGTGTTTTTACAGTCTTTGCTTGGGGGCTCAAAGCTGATTATACCAGAGGCAAATTTAAGCATAGGAGATAGTGTTGGTTTATTTGCAAAATATGGTTGTAATATAATCTCAGCTACGCCATCTTTTTATAGAAAGCTTTTGATGACAAAAAGTAGTGATGAGCTAAAGCTAAAAAGAGCAACACTTGGCGGAGAGATAGCAGATGATGCCATTTTGCAAGCATTAAAAGTAAAATTTAAAGATATAAAACTGACTCATATATATGCATCAACTGAGCTTGGTGTGGGATTTTGCGTGAGTGATGCTCGAGCAGGATTTCCTTTATCGTATATATCTGATGGCTATGAAAATATCAAGGTAAAAATAGATCAAGATGGTATTTTATGTGTGAAACTAGGCGATAAAAATAGCTACATTGGTAAAGAGATAGACTATGATGAGCAAGGCTATATGAAGACTGGCGACCTTGTAAAAGTTGATGGGGATAGAGTGTATTTTTTGGGTAGAAGCTCTGGCTCTATAAATGTTGGTGGCAATAAAGTTTTGCCAGAGGAAATCGAACAAAAAATTTTAGAGCTTAGTTTTGTAAAAGCAGTTAGAGTATATGCAAAATCAAGCGCAATAACTGGAGCATTGGTTTGTGCAGATGTTGTTGTTAGTGAAAATTTTGATAAAAGTATCGCTAAGACTAAAATTTTAAATCATTGTAAAAATTGTATGCCAAGTTTTAAAGTGCCTGTGATTTTAAAATTTATAGATGAGATAGGCGTTACTTATAGTGGAAAGATTAAGCGAGATTAAAAAGGGTACAAATGGATGTTGTGGTAGTTAGTGGAGCTTCTAAAGGGCTTGGACTTGGGATTTGTAAAAGGTTACTAGCTAGTGATAAGTATATTGTCGTTGGTGTATCAAGAACACTTAGTGATGAGTTTAAAAATTTACAAAGCCGGTATCAAGATAGACTTTTTTATATATCTTATGATTTTTTAAATACTCAAGGCATTCAAAGCCTAGTTAAGCAGATAACAAAAGAGCACGGAGCCGTCTATGCGCTTATTAATAATGCTGCTTTAGGCATTGACGGAGTTTTAGGAACTATGCATGAAAGACAAATTTCAGATCTTTTAAAGGTTAATGTAGAAGCCCCTATTTTATTAACAAAGTACATAAGCAGATCCATGTTAACAAAACTTAGAGGAAGGATTATAAACATAAGTTCCATCATAGCTTCAACTGGTTTTAATGGTCTTTGTGTTTATGGAGCCACAAAGTCTGCCATGCAAGGCTTTACAAAATCACTTGCAAGAGAGCTTGGTAAGGCAAATATAATGGTAAATTCCATCTCTCCTGGCTATATGCAAACAGATATGACAGGAGTTTTGCAAGGTGATAAACTCGAGAGCATAAAAAGAAGAAGTCCACTTAAAAGACTTGCAAATGTTGATGATGTTGCCGCTATGGTGTTGTTTTTATTGTCCGATGACGCAAGTAGTATAACCGGTGCAAATTTTACCGTAGATGTAGGAAGCACAGCATAATTTTGATATAATTTATAAATTAGGTTTATATATTTAAAATTTAAGGAAAAATATGGGCGTTTTTATCATAGCAGAAGCTGGCGTAAATCATAACGGCGATATAAACTTAGCTAAAAAGCTTATAGATGTAGCAGCTAGCTCGGGTGCTAATGCTGTAAAATTTCAAACATTTAAAGCTGAGCTAAGTATCTCTAAAAATGCTCAAAAAGCTGAGTACCAAAAGCAGACAACTGATCAAAACGAAACACAGTTTGAGATGATCAAACGCCTTGAACTAGATATTGCGGCACATAAGGAGCTTATGGCACATTGTGCTAAAAAAGGTATAAAATTTCTCTCGACACCGTTTGATTTGGCAAGTGTAAAAATATTAGATGAGTTAGGACTTGATATCTTTAAAATCCCAAGTGGCGAGATAGTAAATTTACCATATCTTAAAGCCATCGCAAAGCTTGATAAACGCATCATACTCTCAAGCGGTATGGCAAATTTGGGCGAGATAGAGTGCGCCATAGATGTTTTAATAAATAACGGCACAAAGCGCGAAAATATAACAGTTTTGCATGCAAATACCGAGTATCCAACGCCGTTTGAAGATGTAAATTTAAAAGCTATGCAAACTATTGCAAATGCCTTTGGTGTTAAGGTTGGTTATTCGGATCATACCTTGGGTATAGAGGTGCCTATAGCAGCTGTGGCTATGGGTGCGAGCATGATAGAAAAGCACTTTACGCTTGATAAGGCTATGCAAGGACCAGATCATAAGGCAAGTCTTGAGCCGGATGAGCTTTGCGCGATGGTTAGTGCGATACGAAACATCGAGCTTGCATTAGGTGATGGCATAAAAAAAGCCAGTAAAAGTGAAAGTAAAAACATATCTATAGCCAGAAAGTCCATAGTTGCGGCACACGATATAAAAAAAGGTGAAATTTTTAGCGAGAAAAATCTAGCAGTCAAGCGTCCAGCCGGTGGCATAAGCCCTATGAGATGGGACGAGATAGTTGGTCGTATCTCGCAAAAAGATTATACGGCTGATGAAATGATAGTGTTGTGAGAAAATAATGTTTGATAAAATTTTAATCACAAAAAAAAGTGAGCTGCATGAGTTTAAAGGGCAGATAGCTACCCTTTTTACAGCTTGTTTTAATAGGGAATTTGATGATGAACTTTGGCAATGGGCATATATCGACAACCCAAACGCAGACCCCATTATTAGCCTTTTTTTTGATAAGGCTACAAAAGAGCTCGCTGGGCATTATGCTTTAATACCTATATTTTTGAGGTTTAATAACCAAGATTTAAAGTGTGCACTCTCTATGGGTGTTATGGTTGGCGAGAAGTATAGAAAATTTGGGCTTGTTATAAGTCAAGCTGTGGCTGTGTATGATATGGCAAAAAAGCTTGGATATGAACTGGTTTATGGCTTTCCAAACAAAAACTCAGCTCCGGCGCTACAAAGGCTACTTGGTTGGAATATCGATGATAGTTTTATCGCAGAGTTAAACTCTACAGAGATAAAAAATCTAAATAAACCGACATATCAGATAGATTATGATACATTGCACCCTCAAAACTCTTGGAGGCTAGATAAGCCAAAACAGCTTTATAAAATGCAGGGTAAAAATATATTAAAAAATTTTTCAGATCAAATCGATTTGGTTTATAACGGCTATGATTTTGATGTTTTGGATACAGATATGAGATATAATGTTTTAACCAACGATAAAAATTTTATAATGAAAAAGAAATTTGACTATGTTTTTGGCTATCGCTTGTTTAATCAAAAATTAAAAGGCGTTGAGTTTAAAAAAGATCTTATTATGTCGGATGTATTTTGATGAAAAAAATTTTAGCATTTAGTTCTATTCGTTCAGATTATGACATTATGTCGCCACTTTATGAGCTTTTAAAAAATGATGATGAGATAGACTTTCGCATAGGCATAAGCGGCGCTCACCTATCAAAAGAGTTTGGTCTTAGCGTGGATCAGATAAAAAATGACGGGATAAAAATTTTATTTCAAGTTCAGACACTTTTATCTGGTGACACAAAGGTTTCTAGGTTAAAAAGTGCAAGTATTTTACTTCAAAATATTATAGAGCGTGTTGATGAGTTTAGTCCCGATCTGTTGATATATGCAGGCGATAGAGAAGATATGCTTGTTTATGCGATGGTGGGCGGTTATCTTGGCATACCGACGCTTCATTTTTATGGTGGAGACTATGCAAAAGATGGATATATAGACAATGCCGTTAGAAACGCCACTTCAAAGCTTTCGACTTTTCATTGTGTTAGTATTGAAAAATTTAAGCAAAGACTTATAAAAATGGGCGAGGAGCCTGATAGAATTTTTGTAACTGGCAACCTTTCTCTTGATAGGTTTATATCATTTAAGCCACTTAAAAAGTCTGAAATTCTGGCGCATTTTGATTTAGATGACGATTTTAGTGAGTTTGCTTTATGTATATTTCATCCAGTTACTCAGGAAATACAAAAAGCTGATGTGTACTTTGAAAATATTTTGTTAAATTTAAAAGAGCGAGGCATTAAGACATTTGTAAGCTACCCAAATACAGATCATGGAAACAGTAAGATATTTGATGTTATAGCAAAATATAAAGATGATAAAAATTTTGTTTTTTATAAAAATTTAGATAGAGAAATTTTTGTTTCTATATACAAACACTCAAAGCTTATAATCGGCAACTCATCATCTGGTGTTTTGGGTGAAGCCGCAAGCATTGGCATACCTACTGTAAATGTTGGCTTTAGGCAGCTTGGCAGACTTAGCGATAAGAGTGTTATATTTTGCAAGAGCGGCTTTGATGATATAAAAAATGCACTAGAGCTTGCTTTAAGCGATGAGTTTTTAACAAGTATAAAAGGGCAAAAAAGTATGTATGGCGATGGCAATGCAGCAAAAAGAGCTTATGAGATTATCAAAAATACAGATTTTAAGTCAAAAATTTTAAAAACCTATGATCCTTTGGAGGGGTAATGAGTAAAGTTTTAGTAGTCGCTGTTCATCCAGATGATGAGACCTTGGGTTGTGGTGGGACGCTTTTAAAACATCTATCAAATGGCGATGAGATACATTGGCTTATCTGCACACAAATTAGCAAAGACCACCCGTATTACGAAACTAGAGAGCAAGAGATAGCAAAAGTTACAAATTCTTACAGCTTTAAAAGCGTGCATAGGCTTAATCTTGATACAATGAGAGTTGATGAGTATAGTATGAGTGAGCTTGTGGGTAAAATTTCGGCTGTTTTTAACGATGTTAAGCCTGATATTTTATACTTGCCGTTTAAATCAGATGTTCACAGTGATCATAGAAAGATTTTTGAAGCGGCTTATTCTTGTACAAAAAGTTTTCGCTATCCATTTTTAAAGCAAATTTATATGATGGAAACGCTTAGCGAAACGGAGTTTGCACCAAGTTTTGGCGAAAATTTTATACCAAATGTATTTGTTGACATCACTCAATTTATGCAAAAAAAGCTTGAAATTATGCAAATTTATAAAAGCGAGATAGCACCACATCCTTTTCCTAGAAGTCTTGAAAATTTAAAGGCACTTGCAACATTTAGAGCCGCAACAATGGGGGGGGTAGCGAGGGACTTTGGCTTTTTGCCGAAAGTTTTATGCTATTAAAGGAGATAAGATGAGAAGTATAGAAAAGGTTAAAATCGCCACAAATACTACGATCAAAGATGCCTTGCGAGTCATAAATGATGGCGGCATACAAATAGCGCTTGTTGTTGATGAAAACGATAGACTTCTTGGCACTATAACAGATGGAGATATTAGACGCGGTATACTGGAGGGGCTTGGGCTTGATAGTACGGTTGAAAGTATTATTTTTACTCATCCAACGATAGCAAAAATGAGCGACACGAAAGAGGAAATTTTGCGTGTTGCTATCTCAAAAAAATTACATCAAATTCCTATCTTAGATGAGCTTGGAAGGGTTCTTGGGATACAAGATGTTCCAGAGCTTATAAAGCCAAAAGTTAAGCAAAATGAGGTTGTGCTGATGGTTGGTGGGCTTGGCACAAGGCTTAGACCATTAACTGAAAACACACCAAAGCCTATGCTAAAGGTTGGTGGGAAGCCGATTATTCAGACTATAGTTGAGAGCTTTTTAAGCTATGGATATACAAATTTTACAATGTGTGTTAATTATAAATCCGAAATAATACGCGAACATTTTGGTGATGGAAGTCATTTTGGTGCAAGGATAAGATATGTTTTAGAGAGTAAGCGTATGGGAACAGCTGGTGCTCTTAGCCTTATTTTGGCGCCCCCAACAGAGCCATTTTTTGTTATGAATGGAGATTTATTAACAAATATAAATTTTGAGCATCTTCATGATTTACATATGATAAATAACGCATATGCAACGATGTGCGTCAGGGAGTATGAGCACACCATACCTTATGGAGTTGTAGATGTTAATAGCGGAAAAATTTTGGGTATAAAAGAAAAGCCGACACAGAGTTTTTTTGTAAGTGCTGGAATTTACATGCTTTCGCCTGATGTGCTTAGCTTTATTCCAAAGGATGAATTTTATGACATGCCAACACTTTTTGAGAAATTAATAAAAGAGCAAAAGATAGTTAGCTCGTTTCCTGTTAATGATTACTGGCTTGATATTGGTAGGATGGAGGAGTATAAAAGAGCTAACGAAGAATATGATGAGGTCTTTTGATGCGCGCTCTTATAGTTGGTTTTGGCTCTATCGGACGCAGACACTACGATGTTTTGCTGGCTCTTAAAAAATTTAGTAAAATCGACCTTGTAACTTCGCAAAAAGAGCTCTTGCTTAACGATCAAGTAACGACAATTTATGAGAGCTTAGATGATGTTTTGCTTAGTGAGTATGAGTACTTTCTCATCGCCACGCCAACAGCTCTACACCAACGCCAGCTTAAGTTTATAGATGATAGAGTGAGCGGTAAGTGCATTTTTTGTGAAAAACCATTGTTTGAGAAATTTTATGACCTTAAAGCAAAAAATGATATTTTTGTAGGGTATGTTTTGCGCTATCATCCTTTGATATTAAAAACAAAAGAGCTTTTGTTTGGCGAAAAAATTTTAAGCGCAAATATAAAATGTGCTCAGTATCTGCCGACATGGAGGGCTGGCGACTACACCCAGTGTTATAGTTCAAAAAGGGAGCTTGGCGGTGGTGTTTTGCTTGATCTTAGCCATGAGATAGACTATGCCTTGTGGTTTTTTGGAGAGTTTGATGAGATAAAAAGTTTTAACTCTAAAATTTCAGATCTAAAAATAACTTCAGATGATATAGCTGTGATTTTAGCTCGTGCTGGTAGTACTTTTGTTAGCATGCAAGTTGATTACATATCTAAGCTAACGCATAGACAAATTTTTATCGATACTCAAGAATTTAGTATTTTTATTGATCTTATCAAAAATGAATTGATAAAAAAGGATAAAGAGGGTTTTGAAGAAAAAACAAGTGTAGTTTTAGAGCGAAATGATATGTTTAAGTCAATGCATTTAGATATCTTAGGTGATCGCAAAAATGTATGCACATTTGAGCAAGCGATGAGTGTTATGAGAGTTATTAAGAGTGTACAGGAGCAAAATGATGGAAGTTTTATGCACGATATGTGCTAGGGGTGGCAGTAAAGGTGTTAAAAATAAAAATATCCGAGAACTTTACGGAAAACCGCTTATTGCCTATACGATAGAGCAGGCGCTTGATAGTAAAATTTTTAACCACATAGTTGTTAGTACTGACAGTGATGCTATAGCTGAAGTTGCTGTAAAGTATGGTGCTGAAGTCTTTTTTAAACGAGATGAACATATGGCTAGTGATACAGCTGGTAAGCTTGAGGTTATCCGTGATGCTTTGATTAAAAGTGAAGCACATTACGCAGTAAAATTTGATCATCATATAGACCTTGATGCTACAGCTCCGCTTAGAGATGTAAGTGATATTGTGCTTGCTTACGAGCAGTTTTTAAAAGATGATAATGACAACCTAATAACCGCTATGCCAAGTAGAAGAAGCCCATATTTTAACCTTGTTGAGCTTAGCAAAGATGGTCGCGTCGTTCTTTCAAAAAGCTTAGAAAGTGCCATTGTAAGAAGACAAGATGCGCCAAAAAGCTTTGATATGAATGCGTCTATTTATATCTGGAAAAGAGAAATTTTGCTTACTTGCGATAGTTTATTTTTGCCAAAAACTGGACTTTATGTTATGCCTGAAGATAGATCGATTGACATAGACAATGAGCTTGATTTTAAATTTGTAGAGTTTATTATGGGAGAGAAAAATGCTAAAAGATAAAGTGGTTGTAGTCACTGGCGGAGCTGGTTTGATAGGCAAAGAATTTGTAAAAGCTATTGTAAAAAACTCAGCCATTGCTATCATAGCAGACATTAATATACAAACCGCAGAGCAAGTAGCACATCAGTTAAGCAATGAATTAAAAAGTGAAAATATAGATTTTTGTGAGTTAAACATAATATCAAAAGATAGCATAAACGAGTGTATAAAAAAAGTTACACAAAAGTATGGTAAAATCGACGCTGTCATAAATTCAGCATACCCGCGCACTAAAAATTACGGTAGGCATTTTTTTGATGTTGAGTATGAGGACTTTACAGAAATTTTAAATTTAAACTTAGGCGGGTACTTTCTTGTTTCGCAACAGTTTGCTAAATTTTTTAGCCTACAAGGTTATGGTAATATTATAAATATCAGTTCAATTTACGGCGTTGTCGCACCTAGATTTGAAATTTATGAAGGCACTCAGATGACAACACCGATCGAGTACGCTGCCATAAAATCAGCTTTGCTTCATATCACAAAATATATGGCAAAATATTTTAAAGGATTAAACATTAGAGTAAATTGCATTACTCCAGGTGGCATACTTGATGCTCAACCGCAAAGTTTTTTAGATAATTATAAAAGCTTTTGTTCTAGCAAAGGTATGCTTGATGCGCAAGATTTGTGCGGAGCACTTGTATTTTTACTGAGTGATGAGAGCAGGTTTGTTAATGGACAAAATATCATAGTTGACGATGGCTTTAGTTTGTAGGCAGAGTTTTTTGGTATAATTTGTTAAAAATTTAAAGGAGCAAAGATGAAAACAGTTGTTGTATTTTCACATCCGTATTTTGAGCGTTCAAAGGTAAATAAGGCACTCTTAAAAGTTGCAAAAGATACTTTAGGCTCTGAAAATGTAAGGTTTTTAGATGAAATTTATGGCGAAAAGACCAAAAGTTTTGATATAGCAAAAGAGCAGAAATTTTTAGAAAGCGCAGATCGTATAATTTTTCAGTTTCCACTATATTTTTATGCAACGCCAGCTATTTTAAAGGCATATTTGGATGAGGTTTTTACTTATGGCTGGGCGTATGGAAGTACTGGTGTGCTAACTGGAAAAGATGTTCAAGTTGCAGTTAGTGTCGGCGGAACGATAGCTGATTATTCAAAATTTGGTAGAGCAAAGCATGATATGAGCGAAATTTTAGCTCCTTTTGAAGCTTCGATGAATTATTGTGGCATGGATTTTGGTGAGCCTTTTGTGGTAGATGATTCATCAAATATCAGTGATGAGCGCCTTAATGAGTGTTGTGAAATATATAAAAAGCTTTTGAAAAATGAGGATTGGAAGGAAGCTTTGGATTGAAATTTGGTAAGATAGACTATCTAAATTTATTACCATTTCATGTTTTTTTAAAGCGTTCGCCACTTCAAAGTTATGTTAAAAAAGCCATAGAACACAAAAAGGGTGTGCCAAGTAAGCTAAATGGTGCACTCTGTCGCCGTCAAATAGATGCAGCCGTCATCTCAAGTATAGAGAGTCGCCGTGTAAAATATAAAAAACTAAATTTTGGCATTGTTGCAAAAAAGAGTGTAAAAAGTGTTTTAGTTCGTAAAAATAGTCTAAGTAAGCTTGATAGCGCAAGCGCCAGCTCAAATATGCTTTCTAAAATTTTAGGACTAAAAGGCGAAGTGCTAATTGGCGATAGAGCTTTGAGAGCATATATTAATGAAGGTAGCGAAAATTTTTATGATATGGGTGAAATCTGGCACAAAAAACAGGGTTTGCCATTTGTTTTTGGTCGTTTTTGTTATATAAAAAATGGCTCAACTTATGAGAAGCTGGTTAATAGCTTTTTATCAAAAAATATAAAAATCCCTCGCTATATACTTGAAAAGTATTCAAAAACTAGACAAATTTCTCCTGAAAATATCAGATGGTATCTGAAGTTTATCAGCTATAAAATGGGTAAAAAAGAGCAAAAAGCACTGAGAATTTTTATACAAAAGGCACGAGAGCTTAGGTTTGATCCAAGTTAGTATACTGAATTCCAATTTGTCGCAGGTAGCAAGGATAAGCTTTATAGTTAAAAAAGTTGAAGTCTAAAAGCAAATAGATGGCGAGAGGATGAGAGAATCGAACTCCCCGCGAAACGGTCAACCGCCCCGCCATCGGATTTGAAGTCCGTGAGCACCACCAGATTACTTTATCCTCCGCATGTTTGGCTATTTTACCAAATTTTATATAAATTTTAGTCTAGTTTTATTAAAATCTTTAAAATTTTAAAAAGGCGTAGATATTTTTAGAGTATTTTTATCACTTTTATCACTATTTTTTACTGGTTGCCTTAGTGTTTTAATGCCAGCTTCAAATGCGATAAATGTGTATGACATATACTCTGTTTCATGCGATGAGCGCGATATAGGTTCTATAACAAACGACAAATACATACAAAGCAAAATTCGCTCAAAAATTCTTTTTACAAAAGGTTTAAGTAGTTTTGATATAGAAGTTGAGGTCTTTTACGGCGAAGTTTATCTGCTTGGTTTAGTTCAAAGCGATGGATTTAAAAATGTACTTTTACAGCTTGCAAAAGATACTGCTGGTGTTAGAAAAGTGCACGAATATATCAGGATAAAGCAGGCAAATTATCCTTGTTCAAGCACTAAAATTTTAGCAAATTTAAAAGCAAATTTATTTAGCGATAGCTCTGTTAAATCAACAAATGTCCGCATAGGAGTTGTTGGCTGTGATGTTGTGTTTAGTGGCATCGTGGCGACACATGAGTATGAAAAGCACGCCATTTGGTATGCAAAACATATAGATGGCGTTGCTGATGTGTATTCTTTTTTAAGAGTGCTTCGCTAATTTTTTTTACAAAAGCTAGCAAGCAGTGCAGGCTGTAAAACTAGTGCACAGATAAGCATTAGTGCCATTACAAGGTCTGTTAAAAGCCCAAAATATATAGTCGGTATAAAGTTGCTACTCATCATAACGCTAAAACCCAAAAATATAGTAAATGATGTGTAATACATAGCATAGCCTATGCTAGCATGCGAAGCTTTGATAGCCTGAGTAACGCTTTTTGAAAGTAGCTCTAATCTAAACCTGTGCATGTAGTGTATAATGTCATCTACTCCTATGCCTATGCTTATAGCCGCAATCGTTATACTCATCATATCAAGTGCAATTCCAAAAATTCCCATAATGCCAAAAAGAACACAAAGTGGTATGAGATTTGTGATGATTGCGATTAGTGCAAATTTTATACTTTTAAAAATAAAGCAAAATAACACAAAAAGCAGCCCAATGCTTATGGCTAGAGTGTCAGTTTGAGAGCTTACCAGATTTAAAAGCATGTTGTTGTAAAGTACCATCATTCCAGCTACTGTTACCTTAACCCCATCATCTTTTAAAAGCTCGTGTAGATTTTCATTTAGCTCTTTTATAAATTTATCCCGCCTTAAATTTTCATCACTATCAGTTATGCGAAGTACAAAGCGAAGCTCGTTTTCGTCGATATTTACATAAGGATTAAGTAGTATATTTTTATACTCATCTGGAAGTTTTTCATACATAGCTGAAAGTAAAAAGTCATCTACTTCACCGCCATTTAGCTCTCTAATAACCGCTGTTAGTGTTGCCAAAGAGCTTACAGAACCTACAAAATCTTGCTCTTTTAAAAACTTATGTGTCTTTTCAGCAACCCTTGTTTTATAGCTATCAAACCAGTATTTTGTCTGAGCTGCTTGTTCGATAAATTCTTGTTCAAACTCATCAAATTCATCTTTTTTAGGCTCATCTTTTTGGTTTTGCTCAAATTTGATGATGATATCAAGCGGTATCGTTCCACCTAAGTTTTCATCTATAACTTGCATACCTTGCCTAATCTGCGTATCTTTTTTAAAGTAGCCAATAAAGCTATTTTCAACTTTAAGCTGAGTGATACCATATACTCCAAAACATAGCGCGATTAGTGAAAATGCATAGACTAAACTGCGTTTTTGCAGTGCAAAATTTGCACAAATTTTTGTAAAACTGAAACTTTTTTCAAAGCTATTAACTGGCGGTATCTTTTTTAAATTTACAAGTATCGTTGCAAATATAACAAATGCTACAAACAGCGTAACTGCTATGCCTGCACTCATCATCACGCCAAGCATTATGACAGGTTTTATATCTGCGCTCATAAGTGAAGCAAAGCCAACTATCGTTGTAAAGATCGCCCAAAAACTAGGCTTTGCCTTGTCTCGAAGTGTTAGATATATCAGTGCTTTTTGGCTAAAATGTGAGTGCTTTTGATAAAATTCACGGTAAGTTACTATAAGATGTATCACAACTGAGATGGTGATGATTAGAACTAGGGCAATATAGTTTGAGCTAATGACTGTTATCTCCCAGCCAAAAAGTCCAAAAAGTCCGCTTGATATAATAGCACTTATAACGCAGATAAAAAGTGGCAAAACCACCCAGCGAATTTGTCTAAAAAATAGCCATAAACAAATCGCAAGCAACAAAGCAACACTGATACCGTAAGTCGCAAGGTCATTTTTTACAAAACTTATCATATCATCAGCGATCATGTTTGCGCCACCTAAAAATAGCTGATTTTCACTATTTTTAAATTTTTTAATCGTACTTTTTATATTCTCAAGCCCAGCGTGCTCTTTTGCTCGTAAAATATCCCTATATGCCTTAAATTCAGCCTGCACATTTGTTAGGTCTATTTTTTGAGTGCTATTTATCGTACCGTTTTGTTCTAGAGCAAGAAGCTCATTTCTTTTATTTAAAAGCTCAAAATAGCGCTTATCATCTTTTAGGTTTAGTACTATTGCTGTTGTTTTTAGGTCTTTGCTTATCAAATTTGCACTATAAATCGGGCTATTTTTAAACTCATTTTTGGCTAAAGTGATGTTTATGCCGGCATCTTTAAGAGTTGGTGTGTGGTTAAGGATATTGGTTATTGAGCCAGTAACACTCTTTAAAAGCGGGACATTTGTGATATTTGTAACACTAGAGATTAGATCGTTTTTTGCAAATTCTCTGCTTATATCTTCAATAAATTTAAGATTTTTTGGCAAAAACATATCATCTGCTGGAGTGTAAGTTACAACAAGAAAATTTTGTGATGTATAGCGTTTGTTTATATCTCGCCAAATTTCAAGGTCTTTATCGTGTTCAAGAAGCAGTGTTTCAGATGATGCATCAACTTCAAGATTTTTTGAAAAATAGCCAAAAAAGCCCGTTAATACAAGCATTATGCATAAAACGAGCTTTGAGTTTGTTAGTATAAATTTAAAGATTTTTTTCAATTATCAACTTTTATAGCCGATGTCTCATTTAGCTTTTTTATAAGTGTTTCAAAGTCAGCACTATCAAGCATATCGGCAAACTGACTGCGGTAGGTTTGAAGCAAGCTAACACCTATAATCTCCATATCATAAATCAGCCAGTTGTCGTTGTCATTATAAAATTTATATATGAAATCATAACTCTTGCCTTCACTTAAAAGCTCAGAGTGCAAAAAGACTCTGTTTTTTTGTGGCTCGGTCAGCTCTTTTACTTTTATCTCTTGGTTTGTGTATCCTAAAAGTTTATCAGCATAAGAGCTTTTTAGTTTTTGCTCAAAGGCTTTGCTAAATTCTGCTTTTTGTGAGTCATTTAGGGCATTAAAGCGTTTTCCAAGGCTTATCTTTGCCATTTGCTTATAGTCAAACAACGGATCAAAAATTTTAAACAGCTCATCCATCTTTTGCTCATTTGAAAGGCTTTTGTTTGTTAAAACCTCTATAGCTTGTGTTGTTTTTATCTCAACTTGTGGTTTTATCTCATCTTTTGGTAGAGCAAATAACATCGTTGCGCCTAGCACTGCTACACAAAAAAGTTTAAGTTTCATATTATCATTCCTTTATCAAATAGTCGCGTCTTTGCTCATAAGCATCGCGTAAAAATGGGTATAAATCAACAGCATCTTTTTTTAAGTTTTTATACATATCTGGATTTTGAGCCATTTCATTTGTTTTACTGCCTACATTTAGTCCAAGAGATAATTCGTTTGGATCGACATAGTTTATAGGTTTTGTAAAAAAGTCGCCAACCAATCCAAAGGTGTCTCTTAAATTTGATGGTCCAAATATTGGCCAGACGATATGAAAGCCACTTCCAACACCCCAGTGTCCAAGTGTCTGACCAAAGTCCTCATCGTGGCGTGGAATTTTGTAGTAAGTGGTAGCAACATCGCTTATGCCACCAAAGCCAACTATTGTATTTGCTATAAATCTAAGCGTTTCGTCTGCTGCATTTTGAAATTTAAATTGCAAAAGGTTATTTACAAAACGAAGCGGAAATAGTAGGTTATCAAACACATTTGCTATAACTTCTCGACCTTTTGCTGGCACAACATATCTATAGCCATCTACAACTGGATCAAAGATATATGTGTAAATTTTATCATTAACGCTTGTCATCATTCTATTATAGCCACTTAGTGGATCAAATGTGTTTTTGTCGTTAAATTCTGCATCAAACTCATCACTACTTTGCGAAAAAGCAAGTGTTATGCTAAGAAAAAAAGTTAAGAGATATTTCAAAATTTTCCTTTTTTTAAAATAAATTGAGATTTTACTCTTTTGTAGCTTTTAAATATATAAAAGATTTAAGCTATTTTATATATATCTTTTATTATACTTCCAAAATTATATTTTTATATAACTTTGATTTTATGGGAGTAATATGAGGGCTGATGTAAGTTTGGAATTTTTATTTGATGATGGCTCAAGCGTCTTAAAAAAGCATATAAATTTACTAAAAGCTATACAAAAAACTGGCTCTATAACAAAGGCTGCCGAGGAGGTTGGAATTTCATATAAAAATGCCTGGGATAGCCTTGATATTATAAACAACAAAAGCGATAAGCCGCTCATAGTTAGAGCCCAAGGTCTTAAGAAAAATAGCGGTTCAGAGCTAAGTGAGCACGGTAAAAAGATGATAGAAATTTATGACGCTCTTTTACTTGCACAGCAGGATTTTTTGGCAAAAATTTGTGCAAAGTCAAATATACAAAGTGCAGATCTTAGCAGTTTTTCACGACTTGGCATAACACTAAGTGCTAGAAACCAGCTAAATTGCGAGATAACAAGTATAAAAACAGGCGCGCTAAATAGTCAAATTTCAGCTAGATTAAGTAGTGGCGAAGAGCTTGGAGCTAATATCACAGTCCAAAGCGAAAATGACCTAAATTTAGCTGTGGGAAAGCGCGTGGTTTTTATATTTAAGGCACCAGCGGTAATGCTTGCAAAAGAATTTGACACCTTAAATTTAAGCGCTAGAAACCAGCTAAATGGTGAGGTTATCTCGGTAAAAATAGGTGCCGTTACGGCTGAGGTCGTAATGCAGTTAAGTGACTCACAAACACTAAGCGCCATCATCTCAAAAGAGAGTGCGATGGAGCTAAAAATAGGCGTTGGCGATAAGCTTAAAGCGATAGTTAAATCAAGTGACATCATTGTAGGAGTATAATATGAAAAAAACATTTTTGGCGCTTTTAGCAAGCGTTACATTTGCATTTTGTGGTGAAGTTGTTGTTTTTGCAGCTGCAAATACGACCTATGCTTTTAAGGACATTGTGAAGGAGTTTAATGTAGAAAACCCAAACACAAAGATAAATGTAGTCCTTGGCGCTAGTGGCGGGCTTGTTACTCAGATACAAAACGGCGCGCCAGCTGATATTTTCATGGCGGCAGATATGCCTTTTGCTCAAAAGCTTTTTGATACAGGTTTTGCAGCTACCAAGCCAGTTGTCTACGCACAAGGTGCGGTTGCTCTGTTTAGTATCCGTGATATTGACTTTAAAAAAGGCTTAAATGTTGTTACAGAGCTAAAATCGATCTCAATAGCAAATCCAGAGACCGCACCTTACGGCAAAGCTAGTATACAAGCACTTAAAAATGCTGGGTTGTTTGAAAAAGTAGAGAAAAATATCGTTTATGCTGGCAAAATTTCTGAAACTCTTTCGCAGGCATTAAGCGCGGCAGATCTTGGATTTATCGCGGCTAGCTCGCTTTATGATGAAAAAATGAGCAAGTATAAAGAAAATGTAAATTATATATTTTTAGATCAAAGTCTTTATACGCCAATTGATCAAGGCATAGTTATAATCAAAAAGGGTGAAAACAACCCAGAAGTAAAGTCATTTTATGATTTTATACTTGGCGAAAAAGGTAGAGAAATTTTTAAACGCTACGGATATAATCTACCAAAATGATACCAGCAAAAGTCCTAGAAATTCATGAAAATGATGGCATAAGCGTAGTAAAATTTTTACACGATGAGCTTTTGTTTAGTATGCTAAGTCTTGAAAATTTAGGGCTACAAGTGGGGCAGAATGTGAGGCTTGGCTTTAAGAGCTCAGATGTTATCATCGCCAAAGCCCCACTTCTTGCTTGCTCGGTAAATAATGTCATCAAGGCAAGGATAGCTCACGCAAATATCGGCGAGATAATCACTTGCTTACACTTAAATGCTGGCAATTTTGAGTTTGAGAGCATTATCTCAAAAGAGTCATTTTCTCGTTTAAATTTAAGCATTGGCGATGAAGTTTATGCCTATGTTAAATCAACCTCACTTTTTATAAGCAGCTTTGATGATAGATATTGATATAAAAAAGCGACTAAATGGCGCAAATGGCGAGTTTATCTTGGATGCAAAGATGCAAATTTTAAATGGCGAGTTTGTTTGTATTTATGGAAAAAGTGGTAGTGGAAAGACAACGCTGCTACGAATTTTGGCTGGTTTTGAGACGCCAGAGAGTGGTAAAATTTTAGCTTTTAACAAGAGTTTTTTTGATGCTAAAAAGTATATAAATTTAACCCCACAAAGCCGAAATATAGGCTTTTTGTTTCAAGATTACGCACTTTTTGAAAATATGAATGTTTATAAAAATTTACTTTTTGCAAAAGATGATAAAAAATTTGCTGATGAGCTACTTGAGATGATGCAAATATCTGCTCTTAAAAACGCTAGGATAGCAGAACTTTCAGGCGGACAAAAGCAGCGTGTGGCATTAGCTCGTGCGATAATGCGTCGTCCAGAAATTTTACTACTTGATGAGCCACTTTCAGCTCTTGATAATGCCATGCGCGAGCATTTACAGGGCTTTTTACTTGCGCTACATGAAAAGTTTAAAATGAGTATCATCTTAGTAAGCCATGATGTGAGCGAAATTTATAAGCTTTGTTCAAAAGTTTTTGTGCTTGAAAATGGCACTATAACGGACATAGCAACTCCAAAAGAGATATTTTTAAAACAGTCTGGTTCAAAAAAGCTAGCTTTTAATGCAAAGGTGCTTGAAATTTTACACCGTGATGCTGCATGGATAGCCCTTGTGCTCGTACAAAATCAGCTTTGTCGCGTGGTGCTTAGCGAAAGCGAAGCTAGAAATTTATCTCAAGGCGATGATGCGTTGCTTAGCGTTAAAGCATTTGGCGCAAATTTAACAAAGATAGGATAGGGCATGATAGACTTAACACCATTTTATCTTTCGCTAAAGCTTGCACTTATCACGACGCTCGTGCTTTTTGCCTTTATGTTACCACTTGCGTTTTTATTTGCTCGTAAAAATTTTCGTGGTAAAGCGGTTTTTGAGGCGGCTTTTTCTCTTCCGCTAGTGCTTCCCCCAAGTGTTATGGGCTTTTATCTTTTGCTATTTTTATCGCCTTATAATGCTTTTGGTAAATTTATCGAAGAGACTTTTGATGTAAGGCTTGTGTTTAACTTTACAGGTCTTGTGATAGCTAGCTGTATATACTCGCTTCCTTTTATGTTTGCACCCTTAAAATCAGGCTTTGAAAGCTTAAAACCAAGTCTTTTTGAGACAAGCTATTCGCTTGGGAAAAGTCCACTTAGCACACTTTTTCGTGTGGCTTTGCCAAACATAAAGCCAAATTTATTAAGTGCTATTGTAGTTACTTTTGCGCATACTATGGGTGAGTTTGGTGTAGTTTTGATGATAGGCGGAAGCGTGGGTGGCGAAACTAAGGTCGTAAGTATCGCTATTTATGAGGCTGTGGAAATGCTTGATTATGGTTTAGCACAAACTTATGCGCTTATGATGTTAGGGCTTAGCTTTGTTACTTTATTTTTATTGTATATTTTTAATCAAAAAGTTAAAATTTAGGGTATAATACAGGCTAAAACTATAAAAAAGGATTTTTATGAGTGATGCTATAACAAATAAACTAGAACACGCTTATGACGAGCTTACTTATCCTTCAGCGGCATTTAGATTCTCATCGCCGTTAAGACTTGAGGCGTGTGCAACGCTTTTAGGACTTAGTCCAGCCAATACAAAAAAAGCAAGAGTGCTTGAGATAGGCTGCTCTTATGGTGGGAATCTCATCCCCTTTGCTATTGCAAATCCAGAGGCAAAGGTGCTTGGCATAGACCTTAGTAACGAGCATATCCAAAAAGGTAAAGCCATTGTTGCTGATATGGGCATAAAAAATTTAGAGCTTATGAGAAAGGATATAACAAGCCTAAGCCCAGATGATGTAAAGGGGTATGAAAAATTTGATTACATCATAGTACACGGCGTTTTTAGCTGGGTTCCTGCAAATGTTCGTGACGCGATACTTAATATCATTAAAGAATTTCTTGCTCCACATGGTGTTGCATATGTTTCGTATAATGTCTATCCTGGCTGGAAGATAAAAGATATATTGCGACAAATAATGTTTCAAGCAGCAAGTGGTGCTAATAATCAGATCGAGCAAGTAAAAAAGGCAAAAGAGGCGCTTGAAGTTTATAAAAAATTTCTCATTGATTGCAAAAACGAAACTATCCCAGCTGATCAGCTTATTTACTTTATAAATAGCACGCTGCTAAAGAGTGAAAGCTATATAGCCCATGAGTTTTTAGATCCTATAAATCAGCCTTTTTACTTTAGGGAATTTGCTGATATGCTTGAAAAAAGGCAGTTAAGTTATCTTTGTGAGAGCAATCTTGATGATATATTTGCGCCTGGTCTTGATAATGAAGGTGCTATGAGTTTTATGCAAGAAAATATGCCACACCGCTATGATCAAGAGCAGTTTATGGACTTTTTTTCAAATAAGACATTTCGTGCCAGCCTTATCTTACATAAAGAGGCCTATGATAGTGTGCATGGACGCGAGATAGGTCCAAATGACTTTGCAAAACTAAATATCGTCGCAGACTTTAAGCTTTATGACGGCAAGTGGGTTTCAAAAGACTATACGGCTGTAAAAGATAAGACGGCTTGGCTTAGCGATGTTTTTAGTAGAATTTATCCACAAAGCGCCAGCTTACCGCAAATTTTAGAACTTTTAGAGTCTGAGAAAAAACTTAGTGCATACACAGCTTTGATAGATATTGTAGGTTTAAAAGATACGAATTTTGCTGTTAGAGAGTTTGAGAGTATCTCTTATGAAGTTGGAAAAACTCGTCTAAAACCAGAGTATGCGAAATATATCAAACACTTTTTGCATAGCAGCGATAACCTTATATCATTTGCAAATTGTTTTAATGAAAATATGAAATTTTCAAAAGCTGATTGTTATTTGGCATTAAAATTTGATGGTGTTAATACTCTTGCGCAGATAGTTGATGAGTATCTTAAATTTATTAAGAAAAATGATGTAAAGATAGTTTCAAAAGACAACAAAGAGCTAAAGGGCGAAAAGCTTAAAAAACACGCAAGACTGGCTGTTGCACAGCTTGAGTTTATGCTAAAAGAGGCGTATTTTTTAGAAGAGTATATTAGTTAAATTTGTGAAGAGCCCCATCTTCAAACATAGTAGATATGCTCTTGCTCATATTTACCCTTGCTTCATAAAAGCCCATGAAAATGGGCTTTTTGCTTACATGAGTCTCAATCCATAGAGTTAGTTTATTATAAAATTTCTCAAGTTCGTTTGACTTTTTAACCATTTTACCATCTTGCATATAGCTCATCTTTACCGAGATTTTACCAGCTTTAACAAGCTTTTCACTGTTTATGATTTGTGTTTGAGTGTAGGTTATAACAGGCGAATCAATCTGACTAAAAGCACCGATATGCTCGTTTTTTATCTGTGTTTCGTTATAAATTTTTAGCTCTCCAAATTTTTTTGAATATATATAGCGAGCGACTTGGTCAAACGCATAAGCACTTTGCGAGCTAAAAATTTGCAAATTTTTCATAAACAAAAACTCTCCGCCTATTTCGCTAATAAAGTCAAAAAACTCACGCTCATCAGCGCTATCCATATAAAAACTTTTATGCATTTGCCAGTGTTTTTAGGATTTGCTCTGGGCTTACGCTAGTGGTTATCTTATGGGTGATGAGCTTGTTTATCTTTTTATCTTTTGTTTCAAAGCCGACTATGGTTTTTATCTTGGCATATTTTGGTATGATGATGCCGCGTTTTGAGCCGCAAAGCTGCACTGCGATGTCGTATTTTTGCTTTTTTATGCGAAATATAGTCTTAACTTCGTTAAATACTCTTTTGTGAAATTTTTGCGAACTATTCTCATCCCATGCGATATGAAGCGTGGCATTTGGGGCGATCTGTGTACAAATTTGCTCATTTTGTTCTATGGTCGCAATGCCAATTTGCAACGGGTTAAAATTTGTGTTTAAAAGCTCAAGTAGGTAGATTAGCTCTTCTTTTTTAAGTGGCCTAAAGGTTGTGATTAAAATTTTTTTCATTATCAACTTTAAATATAAATTTTGCTATCATTTTATAAAAAAATGGCTTAAAAAGGGTAAAAATGGCAAAAAATTATATCTGTGTTTTTGACTGTGAAAGCATACCAGATGCTATGCTGATAAGAAAAATTTATGGCTTTAGTGGAGATGATGAGCAAGTCGGCTTGCAGGCTTTTGAAATGCAAAAAGAGCAAAGTGGTAGCAGTTTTTTGCCTATTGTGTTTCATCAGATAGTGGCTATATCGGCTGTGATCGCTGATGAGTATGGAAAGTTTATAAAAGTTAGCACTATGGAGGGCGACAGTGAGCAAGAAATTCTTACGAAATTTATAAATTTTATAAATGAGTTTAATCCTCGTCTTGTGAGTTTTAATGGCAGAGGCTTTGACTTACCGACCATTATGGCACGCGCAATGCGATATAATCTAAGTGCTTTTGCGTATTTTGAAGTGGAAAATCGTGAGCTAAACAAGAGCAAGTGGGATAACTATAGGTACCGTAACTCAGACCGCTTTCATCTTGATTTGCTTGATCATATAAGTGACTTTGGTGTGGTGCGTGGACTAAAGCTAGACCTGCTTTGCGCTAGCTTGAATTTGCCTGGTAAATACGATGTGCATGGGGATCAAGTTTTTGAGCTTTATCATGGTGGCGATATAGAAAAGATCAACGAATACTGCGAGTCTGATGTGCTAAATACCTACTGGCTGTTTTTAAAATATGAGCTTTTGCGTGGGCGTATAAACAAAGATGATTATGCAAATTCGCTAAGTGTCATGAGTAGGTTTTTACGCGATAAAAAGGAACTCATGGGCTATACGGATGTTTTTTGTACCGCTGTTGCTAATGAGCTTGAAAGGCTTGAAGGTAAAAGAGAGTATGAGCTAGAAGTTGGTAATAGTGAGAATTTTAAAGATAATTTTAGCGATGACTATGATGAGTATTTACAAAAAATAGATAAAAGCGAGCTAAGCTCTCATCTTGCTAAAAATGGACTTGATGGACTACTAAAAAAAGGAGCTGACACGAGTTTAAAAACAAAGCAAAAGGGTGGAAATTTATTTGAAGAAAAACTACCAGAGATAAATCTAAATGATGAGTAGGTTGTGAGACAATTTATAATTTTACTTGCATTTTTGCTAAATTTTGCCTTTGGTATAGAGCTTTTAAGGCTTGGTGAGTTTAAGGATCAAAATGTAAGTGGCTGGCTTGCTAGTGAAAAGCTTGATGGCATAAGGGCTTACTGGGATGGGCAAAATTTACTTAGCAAAAATGGTGTTAAATTTGCCTCACCAAGCGAGTTTGTGGCTGATTTTCCGCCATTTGCTTTAGATGGCGAGCTGTTTATAGGTAGGGAAAAATTTGAGCTAGTTCAGTCTGTTGTGATGGATAAAAAACCAGATATTTTGGCATGGAAAGATGTAAAATTTTATGTTTTTGATGTGCCAGATGCAAGTGGTGGGCTTTTATCTAGACTTGATGTTTTGCAAAAATTTCTACAAAAACAGCCAAATGAAAAAATAAAAATTATAGAGCAAATTTTAATCCCTGATAATGCGTGGCTTAAAATTTTCATCTCACAAATTATAAAAAATGGCGGCGAGGGTGCAGTGCTGCGCGAAGCAAATGCACCTTATGAGCGAAAACGCAGCCAAAATGCGCTAAAACTAAAGCCATTTTTTGATACAGAGTGCGAGGTGGTGGCTATAAATCAGGGCAAAGGCAAGTATAAAAATGTAATGGGAAGCTTGGTTTGCAAGGATTTAAAAAGCAAAAAAATTTTTAAAATTGGCTCAGGCTTTAGCGATGAAATGCGCAAAAATCCGCCAAAAATTGGCGAGATAATCACATACAAATATCAAAATTTAACCAAAAATGGCTTGCCAAGATTTCCTGTGTTTTTACGAATTCGCAAGGATTAGTTTTTGCTATTTTTGTTAAGCGCTAAAACTACTCTTTTATCTCATCAACGATTTGTTTTAGGGCTGAATATGAGGCAAATTGCAAATTTTCATCAAAAATATAGCTAACAGCCATTATCTCATCAAAGCCAAGTTCGGCATGAAATTCTACAAGCTCATCGCGAACGTTTTTTGCTGATCCAATAAAAGAGCACGCCGTCATCTGTTCTACAACTGCACGCTCACGCTCTTTTAATGCGTCTTGTTGAAAGCTGATAGGTCCAAAGTGAGGTGTGTTTTTAGCTTTTTTAGATGAGTTAAAAATTTCATCATCACTTCTAGCAGGCGGACAAAGTGGATCTCTGCCGTTTGTTACGACATTTAAGAAAAATCGAGTTTGTGTGGTGGCAAGGCTTGTTGCCTGCTCGTTGGTATCTGCGATAATGACATTTGCGCCAACGATTGTGTAAGGCTTTTCAAGATATTTTGAGGGGCTAAAATTTTGCTTGTAGATACTTACTGCTAGAGCTAGTTGCCTAGGTGCAAAGTGTGAAGCAAAAGCATATGGAAGTCCAAGTTTTGCCGCAAGATATGCACTTTCGGTGCTTGAGCCTAGTATATAAAATGGCACATTAAGCCCATTTGCCGGATAGGCTTTTACTGCGTTTGTACCATCAAAATAGCCACGAAGTTCTGAAATTTCTGCCTCAAAGTCATATACGCCAAATATATCACCGCCACGCCTTATCGCTTTTGCTGTTTGAGAATCTGTGCCTGGCGCGCGACCAAGTCCTAGCTCAACTCTGTCAGAATAAAGTGTTTGAAGTGTGCCATACTGTTCGGCGATAGAGTAAGGACTATGATTTGGAAGCATTACGCCACCAGAGCCGACACAAATTTTATTAGTTTGCGATAAAACATGCGCTATAAGAAGCTGAGTAGCTGAGCTTGCTAGGTTTGACATGTTATGGTGTTCTGCTATCCAGTAGCGCTTTATGCCGATATTTTCAGCATGTTGAGCCAAGCGAACTAGCGCATCTATAGCATCTTTTTGATTTTGACCTTTTCGTAGTGGGGCTAAGTTTAAGATAGATAGTTTCATTTATTTGCCTATATAAAATTTAGGCTATTATAGATAAAAATGGATAATTAAGAGTAAATTTAAGGGCTAGTTTCCTAGCCCTTGTTTTGCTTCAAAGATTATTTGAAGTTAAGGTTTTTAACATCCTCATCGATCTTTTTAAGTCTGTCTGATGGAGGAGTTGCTACTGGAGCATGGTGGCTTGTAATCTGCTCTGGAGCAGGTGGCATCTTAGCTTCTTTTGTTAGGGCTATAGTGATACCATAAGGTGCAAGTGCATTTACAAGTGAGTTTTGACCCTCTCTTGCAACAGTCTGGCACTGACCTGTGATACGAGCTACCTCTTGTGGTCCGTGGAAGCCGTAGCTGTTCTCACTAAATGCAAAGTCCCATCTAATGTGAGCTTTTCTATGTGCATATAGTGGCTCTTTTAGAGCTTCACTGATAGCTTCTTTTCTTGCTTTTTCATCAGCTATGCTAGCAAATTTCTCATGTTTTGCAAGTTCAGCGCGAGCTACATTGATATCTTGGATAAGCGCAAGTAGGTTATTCTCGCAGTTTCTAAGCTCATAAGCGTGGCGATTTTGGATAAATGAAATTCTATCTTTTAGCTCATCTTCGCTTTGCATATGGCAAGTTTTACAAGCTGCTGTGATGTCAGCGTATGGTGTTTGGATAGTGTGATTTGTTATCTTAGTAGCACCTTCGCGCTTATATGGCATGTGGCAGTCAACACAAGTTACACCACTTCTAGCGTGAACACTTGTTGAGTGTAGCTCAGCTTCTGGGTGTTGCATTTTAATCATCTTAGCATCAGTTTGCTTATGGCGATAGTCAGCTGCAAATTTTCCATTATCATGAACTTCATCATAGTACTCATCAAACATCTCTATCTTAAATGGCTCATCTTTTGTCCATTTTGTCCATGGGAAAACAAGGTCAGCATCTAAGCCAGGATAGTACTCAACATGGCACTGCATACATACATAGTCTCTCATTTGAGCGCGTGTAGCTTTGATACCTTGTCTTGCATCAGCCTCATATCCACGCTTAACCATTGCATTAACAAAGCCAGGGCGTGTAACACGAAGACTCATATCTTCTGGGTGGTGACAGTCAGCACATGCTGAACCAAGGTGTGAGCCACCAAAAGCGTCTTTACCATGTTTTGATTCAACCATTTTCATAACATCAAAGTATGGGATAGAGTTCATCTTAGTCCATGCTTCTTTCTTAAATTCTCCCTTTTCTTTATCAGCTGCAAAGAAACCCATCTCTAGGTCAAATGACTTAGTACGAGTGCTTTTATCGTGTAGTTGAGTATAGTCAGGATCGTTCATGATGGCTGTTAAGTGACCCGTATGGCAGTTTACACAAAAGCCTGGTTGACCCTTAAAATTTGGTAAACCATGAGCATTTAGGTACTCTTTATCATTTCTTTTTGTTTCAATCTGATCAATTTGTGTATAAAAGTGGAGGCGTGGTCTGTTGTAATCAACTGCAAATGCATAACCTTGCCAGAAAACTGAAGCGGCTGGCCATCTGATAAGTTTTGAGTATGGTAGTGAACCAGCAAATGGTGTTTCAAAAGTGATGTCTTTCATCGCAACTGTTGCGTCGTATTGACTTGGGAAATTTTTACCCCACTCACGGATGTCTGGCTTTAGCTCATCGTTTTTAGCAAGCATCAACGGGTAGTGGCGCTCCTGATGTTTCTTATCGCTAATATCTGTAAAAAGTGCAAATAAACCTGCACCCGCAACGACTGCTAAGATAAAAACGATACTATACAATAGTTTGTTTTTCATGATTACTCCTTTTTGTTATTAGTAGTTATGTGCGTGTCCCACTTGTCTATGGCAAGAGGCACAACTTAGGGATTCATTTTGGGCATCCGAGCCACCTGCTTGCTTAGCATGTACTGACGGTGCTGCGTAATCACCGTGGCACTCTATACAATTGTTTTGAATAACTCGTTTACTTTTAGCATTTGCAGTAAATGGAACGGGGTTGTCCTTTGCTGTAAAGGCGTAACTGTGACCAAAACCACTTTCGGCCTTCATAAGCCACTTGCCTATGAAATCATGCGGGACATGACAGTCGTTACAGGTCGCAACATGTTGGTGTCCGCCTCGTTCCCAGCTCTCATAGACTTGATTCATAACATGGCAGTTTTTACAGGCTGCGGGATCATCGCTCATATATGAAAAACCTTTTGCATATACGAATGTATAAATACCGTGACCTAAAACAACGCCAACACTTATGATAAGTATCAGAACGGCTAAGAAACCAGGTTGCTTTTTAGCTTCGTCTACGATTTTCAAAATACCTCCTTTATAAATTTTGCGTCAATGATAGTATAATTTAACTGAATTTTAATTGATGTAAATCAACACTAAACAAAGAAAAAATTTATTTTTAAAAATTCTTGCGATGTAGTAGGGCTTTGGCTAAAAAAATAATTTTTAATTTTTGCAAACTATACATTAATTTATAAAATATCTGCTAAAATTACAAAAATTTCAAAGGAAGGCAAAGATGAATATTTTAGTAACAGGGGGCGCTGGATATATCGGTAGTCATGTGGTAAAAGCGCTTTTAGAAAGTGGCGAGCATAATATCACTGTTATTGATAACTTTAGTAAAGGGAGTCAAAAAGCGCTTGATACGCTTAAAAATTTTGGTAAGTTTAATTTTATAAATATAAGCCTTGAGGATGATTTAAGCGAGGTTTTTAGAAGTGGAAAATTTGATGCTATTATCCATTTTGCAGCATTTATAGAGGTTTTTGAAAGTACGCAAAATCCTGTGAAATACTATCTAAATAATACCGCAAATGTTGCTAGAGTACTTGGTTTTTGTCATAAATACGGAGTAAATAAATTTATCTTTAGCTCAACTGCTGCGGTTTATGGTGAGCCAGATGTGCCAAGCGTCGATGAAAATAGCAAAACCGCTCCGATAAATCCATACGGGCACTCAAAGCTCATGAGTGAGCAGATCATTCGTGATTATGCTGCGGCAAATGAAAATTTTAGATTTGCCATACTTCGTTACTTTAATGTCGCTGGAGCAAGCATTGATGGAGCTATCGGGCAAAACTATCCAAATGCAACACATCTTATAAAAGTAGCCGTTCAAACAGCGCTTAAAAAGCGTGAGAAAATGGGAATTTATGGAGATGATTACGCTACTAAAGATGGCACTTGTGTGCGTGATTATATCCATGTATGTGACCTTGCAAATGCTCATATTTCGGCACTAAACTACATTTGTGAAAATAAAAGTGAAATTTTTAATGTAGGATATGGCAGGGGTTTTTCTGTTAAAGAGGTTATTGATGTTGCAAAGCGTGTTAGTGGAGTAAACTTTAATGTAGAAAATCAGCCAAGAAGAGATGGGGATCCAGCGATACTTATCGCAAATTCAACAAAATTACGAAATTTAACTGACTGGACACCAAAATTTGACGATCTTGATTTGATTATTAAAACCGCACTTGAGTGGGAGAGAAAAATTTAAGTGAAAAATACAAATATCGCAATTATCGGTCTTGGCTATGTTGGACTTCCTCTTGCCGTAGCTTTTAGCAAAAAGTATAAAGTCGTAGGTTTTGATATAAACAAGCAGCGAATTAGTGAGCTTAAAAGCGGACTAGACCGTACTTTAGAGCTTGAGAAGGTGCAAGTTATTGAGGCTATTGAAAATGGGATAATTTTTACTACGAATCTTGATGACATAAAAGATGCAAATTTTTTTATCATCACCGTTCCAACACCCATAGATAAAAGTAAACGCCCAAATTTACACCCGCTCATAAATGCAAGCATGAGTGTATCACAAGTGCTTAAAAAGGGCGATATAGTGGTTTATGAAAGTACTGTTTATCCAGGTGTGACAGAGGAAATTTGTGTGCCTGTTTTGGAAGAAAGTGGGCTAAAATTTAATGAGGATTTTTTCTGTGGTTACTCTCCAGAGCGTATAAATCCAGGCGATAAAGAGCATACAGTAACAAAAATTTTAAAAATAACTAGCGGCTCAACACCAAAAACCGCCGACATCGTGGATAAAATTTATGGCTCTATCATTACAGCTGGAACCTACAAGGCAAGCTCTATAAAGGTCGCAGAGGCTGCAAAGGTGATAGAAAACACTCAGCGCGATATAAATATAGCCTTTATAAATGAGCTTGCGATGATATTTGCAAGGCTAAATATAGATACAAATAAAGTTTTAGCTGCGGCTGGAACAAAGTGGAATTTTTTAAAATTTAAGCCTGGACTTGTTGGTGGGCATTGTATAGGCGTAGATCCTTACTATCTTACCCACAAGGCGCAAGAGGTTGGGCACTATCCTGAGATGATACTAGCTAGCCGTCGTATTAATGAAAACATGGGGCGGCATGTAGCTTCTGAAGTTGTAAAACTTATGATAAAGCGTGGTGTGCAAGTAAGTGGAGCAAAGGTGCTTGTGCTTGGGATAACATTTAAAGAAAACTGCCCAGATATACGCAACTCCCGTGTGATAGACGCTGTAAATGAGCTTTTGGAGTTTGGCTGTGTTGTTGATGTGAGTGATCCTTTGGCTGATGAGATCGAGGTTTTACATGAGTATGGCATAAAGCTTGTAAAAAGCTATGAGTCTAGTGAATATGCCTGTGTTGTTATAGCTGTTGCACATGATGAGTTTAGGTTGCTTGAGTTTAAAAATACACTTGTTTATGATATAAAAAACATATATCCAAATGCTGATGCGAGGCTTTGATTGATTATAAATTTAATAAGCTCTATCGTAGTTTTTATAGTCTCGATGGGTATAAATTTTGTCCTTACGCCATTTATCTTAAAATCACTTGGCAACGAAGCTTACGGCTTTGTCGGACTTAGCAACGCTATCGTGACATATGCTGCGGTCATTACAGTTGCGATAAACTCTGTTAGTGGGAGATTTGTAGCACTTGAGTGGCATAAAGACGATAAGCCAAAAGCCAACGCATACTACTCATCGGTTCTTGTTGTAAATATCTTTTTTTCAGTACTTATTGTTGTTTTAAGTGCTATTTTTATTTTAAATTTGGACTTTTTTTTAAATGTGCCAGAGCACTTAAAATACGATGTTACGCTTACTTTTATATTTTATTTTATAAATTTTTGCGTAGGACTTTTTAACGGCGTTATCACAGTTTGTGCTTTTGTGCGAAACAAGCTTTACTTGCTAAGTATCCGCAATGCCATCTCAAGCGCGCTACTTGCTGCTATCATAGTGTTTTTGTTTTACTTTTTTAAGCCCATGATAGCATACATTGCCATAGCAGCTCTTATATCTAGCTTTTTTGTGCTTTTTAGCACGATATATATGAGCTCTCGCATTACTCCGGAACTTAAATTTTCTCTAAAAAATTTCAAATTTAAGATGATAAAAGAGCTTTTAAGTTCAGGTGTTTGGAACAGTTTAAATGCTCTAAATAACATACTTCTAACAGGCATGGATCTGTTTATATGTAATATCTTTCTTGGTGCAAATTTAACAGGCATTTTGTCTGTCGCTAAAGCCGCACCTATCATTTTAGAGAGCTTTTGTGTTCAGCTTAGTAGTATTTTCGCACCAAAATTTGTTGAGCTTTATTCAAAAGGTAACATCACTGCACTTGTTGCTGAGGCAAAATTTGCGATGAAGGTTGTGGCTTATGTTATGAGTGCGCCAGCTGCGGTTTTTGTGGCATTTGGGCGTGAGTTTTATACACTTTGGCTGCCATTTAAGAGCGCTGATGAGATAGTGCTTATTTACAACCTTAGCATGATCTCTCTTGTGCCAGTTATATTTATAAGTTATGTGTATGCACTTTTTAACCTTGATGGCACAACAAATAAGCTTTCTCGTCCAGCTATTGCGCACACTATACTTGGCTTTAGCACGGTTTTGGTGCAAATTTTGGTATTAAAATTTACAGATTATGGGATTTATGGTATGGTTGTGTCTGGTGCAGTGCTTTATAGTATGCGAATTTTAGGTTTTGACCTTATAAATGCAGCACTAAATTTAGAGGTAAAACTTACGACATTTTATGGGGTTTATTTTAAAAATTTAGCCCTTTTTGTTATTGTTTGCGCATTGTTTTTGATGTTAAGAAATTTTATTAGTATAACTAATTGGACTGAGTTTTTGCTAGTTTGTATGGGGCTTTTGGCTTTTGGTTATGTTTTAAATCTTTTTTTGATATTTAACCGCTTTGAGCAAGGTGTTGTGGTTAAAAAAATGCTTGCAAAGATAAAAAGGAAAATTTGATGGACTACCCAGTTTTTTTAATCTCGCTTGCAAGCGATGAGTTGCGTAGACAATCACTAAAAGAGCGTTTTGCTAGTTATGATAAATTTAACCTAATAAATGCCGTTGATGGACGAAGCATGCTTGCAAAAGAGTATTTTTCACTAGCAAGATCGTCTTTGCAAAAGCATGGCAAGTTGCTTAGTCCTGGCGAGGTTGGCTGCACGCTTTCACACATGAAGGCTTACGAGGAATTTTTAAAAAGTGGGGCAAAGCTTGGACTTATCATTGAAGATGATGTTATGGGTGATGATGAGTGTGTGAAGCTAGCTTTTAAAATGGCAGGCAAAATGCCTGAAGATGCGATACTTCACTGTGGCTGTCAGGACTGGTTTGAGGGTCGTTTTAGCCTTTTTGCAAAGAAAATTTTAGCTAGTGATAAAATTTTACTACAAGATAAAGACACAAGCCTATTTTGCATACCTGACTACTCACGAAAAGCCATTTGGAGCACTGCTGCTTATGTTGTAACAAGACAAAGTGCAGAGTCTTTACTAAATACCCAAAAGCACACACTTTGCGTAAGTGATCACTGGGACTTTTTGCTTGGAGAGAATGATTTAAAGATGTATTTTTGTGATATTTTTTCACATCCTCAAATAGGCACAACTGACTCAAATATCGAGTCTGAACGAAGCGTAAGTGCATATAAGCCAAGCTTAAAAGCTCGTATAGATAGTTTGAAATTTCTTTTTTACTCTCGTTTTGACTACTATTTGAGGGGTTATGAGCGAGTTTTTAAGGCAAAAGCATGAAGCCACTTGTAAGCATAGTTATAGCTACTTTTAACCGCCCCCAACTGCTCAAAAAGGCTCTAAACTCAGCTATTTTGCAAGATTATGAAAATTTACAGATCATAGTTACTGATGATGGAGATGGCGATGTTGCAGCTCAAATTTGCTCTGATTTTAATGACGCAAGGGTAACATTTGTAAAAAATACTATACACGCAAAAAGCCCAAATGGTAATAAAAATAACGGCTTTGATAACGCTAAAGGCGAGTTTATATGCTTGCTTGATGATGATGATGAGTTTTTTTCTGATAGCGCTATAAGCGAGTGTATGGAAATTTTAGAGCAAGGCTATGAGTGCGTTTTTGCTGATTGTTTAGTAGAGATAGATGGTATTTGTACGCATCAAATTTCAGGACAAAGCCCATATGAAAAAGATGGCGCGATGAGTAAGGTCGATTATCACTGTGGGCGTATAACGGGCGAGTTTTTTAAGCTTTTTTCGCGAAAATTTATTGAGGATTTTCGTTTTGATGAGCGTAGTTTTGGTGGCGAAAACGAGCTTTATATTCGCTTTTTTGAGGGAAGAGTGTATTATCTTAAAAAACCACTCTATCTTTATAGGATAGAGCGCGCTGATAGCGCTACTAAAAATGCTGCAAAACACGCACTCAAGGTTGCTCATGCTTATTTAAAGACGGTAAATTTGACAAAAGAGATAGCAAGCGTTCATGCACCTGAGTTTTTGGCGTTGCAGTATAAAATGGCTGCGTATTATGCAAAAATGGGCGGAGATTACGCTCTTTCGTTTAGCTGTTTGATAAAAAGTCTAAGGATGAAATTTAATAAAGAAGCGCTTGTTTTACTAGCTCTTTTTATACTTCCAAATAGCGCATTATCATGGCTTTCTGGCTTTAGGGTAAAGATAAAGCAAAGGTTTGGAATATGAAAGTTTTATTTGTCATATCTACGCTTAGAATGGGTGGAGCGGAGCGAGTTTGCGCACTTTTGGCTTCAAAATTTAGCCAAGATCATAATGTTTGTTTGGTAAAATTTGATAATGAAGAGCCATTTTATAAACTAGATGATAAGGTAAAACTAAAGTGTTTAAACCACGGTGCAAATGAGCTTGGAGTGATGGGAAATCTTAAAAAAAGAGTTGGTAAAATTTTAGAGCTAAGAAAAATCATAAAAGATGCTAAATTTGATGCTATTATCTCCTTTTTAGATAGTACAAATTTGCTCGTTCTTGGTGCAAATATAGGGCTAAAAACGCCCGTGATAATTAGCGAACACACAAGCTACATGATGCCAAAAGCTGCCATTTTTGACTGGCTTAAACGCCTTATGTATCCCCTATCAAGCGCTCTTAGTGTTCTTACAAAAGCAGACCTTAATCACTATGAAAAATTTTGCAAAAACATAAAGGTAATTTACAACCCATTTTTTAGCCAAAAACCTCAAAATTTAGAGATAAAAAAAGAAAATTTAGTGCTTTTTGTTGGTCGCTTAATAGAGCTTAAAAACTGCGCGATGTTTGTAAAAATAGCTGCAAATTTGCGCCAAAGTGGCTATAAATTCGTTGTTGCGGGAGACGGAGAGTGTTTGCAAGAGTTACAAAATCTATCACAAGAGCTTGGTGCAGATGTAGAGTTTTTAGGTAATGTTTCTAATATTAGCGAGCTTTATGAAAGAGCAAAATTTTTGTTTTCTACATCAAAAATAGAGGGTCTTGGTAACACTCTTATAGAGGCTATATTTTATGATTGCGTGCGAATCGCTACAAAAACAAGCGGCGCGTGCGAGCTTATAAAGCATGAGTTTGACGGGATTTTGTGTGATATTGATGATGTAAAGCAAA
The DNA here is from genome assembly GCF_905120475.1 of Campylobacter suis. Lineage (NCBI taxonomy): Bacteria > Pseudomonadati > Campylobacterota > Epsilonproteobacteria > Campylobacterales > Campylobacteraceae > Campylobacter > Campylobacter suis. Next base: position 89,586 of record NZ_CAJHOE010000004.1, read on the forward strand.
TGAGTGCAGAGCTTTTACAGCTTACAAAAGATGAGCAAAAATGTGAGCAAATTTGTAACAATGCAAAACTAAGACTTGGTGAGTTTGAGATGGATAAAATTTATGCTGACTGGCTTGAGCTTTTGGCTGTGGCTGGCGTCAAAAAGGATGTGGTGTGAGAGTTTTGTTTGTTATAGCAAACCTTGCAAATGGCGGAGCGGAGCGGGTTTTGGCTTCACTTAGCTCTCATCTTGGGCTTAAAAGTGAGATTCATATAGCTGTTTTAGAGCGTGATATGGGCTTTTATGAATTTGATAAAAATATAAAATTTCATCATCTAAGCACATATGATGGTGGTAAAATTTTATCTAAGATTAAAAAAGTGGCTAAGATACGAGCGCTATTTAAAGAGCTAAAGCCTGATTTGATAATAAGCTTTATAGACTGGACAAATGTCGTATGTGTGGTGGCAAATTTAGGACTAAATTTTAAACACATAGCCACCGAGCATCACGCAAATGAGTATCTTGCAAGCCCCAAATTTCGTCTTATCCGAGATATGGCTTATCACCGTGTGAGTGGACTTAGTGTTCTTGGTAAAAGCGACTTTGAGTATTATAGGTTTGTAAAAAATCGTGAAATTTTACATAATCCATTTGCTCTAAAATCAGGGCAAAATTTAAAAAAAGAAAACATCATTTTAAGCGTAGGTAGGCTTGAGGCAGTAAAAGGATATGATATTTATTTTAAAGCACTTGCAAAGATTGATAAAAATTTGCTTTTAGGCTGGAAAGTGCAAATAGCTGGCGATGGAAGTTTGGCTAAAGAGTTAAAGGATATGGCTAAAGACTTAGGGCTTGATGTGCAGTTTTTAGGGCATGTTAGCGATATCGCACCGCTTTATGAAAGAGCAAAAATTTTTGTTATAAGCTCAAGAAGTGAAGGGCTTTCAAATGTATTAATTGAAGCGGGAAATTTTGGATGTGTGAGAGTTTCAAGCGATACTGTTGGTGGGCTTGAGCTTATAAAAAATGGTATAAATGGCATACTTTTTGAAAATGGCAATGACGATGAGCTAGCTAGTATGCTTACTGAAATTTTACAAGATAGTGCTTTACAAAGTAAGATAGGTGAGCAGGCAAAGCGTGATGCTAGCGAATTTTCGCAAGAAAAAATAATGGCAAAATGGGATAAATTTATAGATAGGGTTATGAAAAAATGAAAAAATTAAGTGTATTTTTGTATTCGATGGGTCCTGGTGGCGCAGAGCGTGTGATCTCAAATTTATTGCCATTTTTAGCCCAAAATTACGAGGTGCATTTGGTGTTAATGAGTGAGGTTATAGCGTATGATTTGCCAGGCGAAGTTAAGGTGCATTTTATCGAAAAGAGCGATCCTTATGAAAGTAGCATGAGTAAAAATTTACGCTTACTTTTTGCTTTGCCATTACTAACATTAAAGTATAAAAAACTATGTGAACAACTTGGCATAGATACACACTTTGTTGTGATGAACCGTCCTTGTTATATCGCGTTAATGGCTAGAATTTTAGGGCTAAAAGGCAACTTTGTTATCCAAGAAGGAAGCTGCCCTAGTAGGATCTATAAGAATGGAATAAGTGGTTTTGTTAATCGCATTTTAACGCGCTGGCTCTATCCAAAGGCAGATTTTATCTTAGCTAACGCACAGGGTAATGCTGATGATTTAACGCAAAATTTTGCCACTCCAAAAGATAAAACAAAAGTACTTTATAACGCTTTAAATTTAGAGGCTATAAATGAGCTTAAAAACGAGCCTTTAGATAGCGAGTTTAGACCATTTTTTATAAATATTGGTCGTCTTGATAGTGGCAAAAATCAAGCCATGTTAATACGCTCCATAGCAAAGATAAACGATGCTCATGCAACGCTTGGAATTTTAGGCAAAGGACCTTTGCAAAACGAGCTTGAAAACCTGATAAAAGAGCTTGGAGTTAGTGAGCGTGTAAGGCTACTTAAAACGGATAAAAACCCATTTCGACACATTGCAAACTCCAGTGCTTTTGTCTGTGCGTCAAGGTTTGAGGGCTTTTCAAATGTGCTAATAGAAGCCTTGGCATGCAAAAAAACTCTAATATCAACCGATCATCAAACTGGAGCAAGGGAGCTTTTGGGTGATAATCGGTATGGAATTTTAGTTCCAGTGGACGATGAAAATGCCATGCGAGAAGCGATGATAAAAGTCTTACAAAGCCCAGAAATACGGCAAAAATATGAAAGCATAGCTTATGAGAGAGCTAAGGATTTTGACGGCAAAAAGATAGCAGATGAGCTTATGAGATATTTGGAGAATTAATGAAAAGTGAAAAATTTATAGATAAACAGACGGGAGTATTTATCCTTATCGCCTTTATTTTTAGTGTTGTGGCAAGGCTTTATTGGATTAGCTGGGCGAGTGGGATAGAGCAGTTTTTACACAATGGCGAGCTGATGATAAGCACAAACGATGGCTACGCATTTGCTGAGGGCGCGCGTGATATGTTGGCTGGCTTTCATCAAGAAAACGACCTTAGTTACTATGGTATGCCACTGTCCACACTCACGACTTGGGTTGTAAAATTCCTTGGAGTTAGCATAGAGAGCGCTATGCTTTATATGAGCGTATTTTTCTCTTCACTTGTTGTTATCCCTGTTGTGCTTATCGCAGCACAATACTCTTTGCCAAAGGCTGGATTTGCCGCAGCACTGCTTGCGGGTGTAGCAAATAGCTACTATAACCGCACGATGGCAGGATATTATGATACAGATATGCTTATCATTACTCTTGCTGTTTTTGTTGTGTGGGGAGCGATAAGGGTTGTGCAAAAAGGAGATATTTCAAGTCTTATCATAGCGCCTTTAGCGGTATTTGTTTATATGTGGTGGTATGCCAGCGCATTTTCACTTCTTAGCGTAACGATAGCTCTTTTAGTGCTTTATACGCTTATTTTTGAGCGTAAAAAACCCCTAAACTATGCACTTATATCGCTTATGTTAATTGCTATTAGCAACATAGCTTTGGAGCTAAAATTTGCTCTTATTTTGGCTATTTATTTGCTTTTTTTGCTAAAACCAGCACTTTTAAATCTTAAAATTTCTCTTGCTGTTTTGGTTGCTGCTTTTGTGATTTTTGCAGTTGGTGGCGGACTAAATCCAATTATCTTTCAGCTAAAATTTTACATTTTTAGAGATGTTAGTGAGCTTGGCGGACTTAGCTTTAAATTTTTTAATGTCAATCAAACTATTCAAGAGTCTGGTATCGTTGATATTGTGCTATTTTGCGAACGCATAAGTGGCAGCGTGCCTGTTTTTATCATCTCGCTGATAGGTGTAGTGCTTTTAAGCTTTAAATTTCGCTCGTTTGTGCTATCTTTTGGAATGCTTTTACTTGGATTTTTAGCACTTAAAGGTGGGCTTAGATTTACCATTTATGCAGTGCCAGTGATGGCTCTTGGCTTTGGATACGCTTTAGTTTTTGTTCTTGATAGACTAAAGCTTAGCTCAAAATTTTATAATAGTGCTTTTGCTTTGATAAATTTACTTGCACTTTATCCAGTTTGCTTGCATATTTATAACTACAAAATTTCTCCAGTTTTTTACCAAAAAGAGGTTAAAATTTTAGAACAACTAAAGCAAAAAGCCGATCGTGAAGACTATGTGCTTGCTTGGTGGGACTACGGCTATCCGATACGATATTATAGCGATGTAAAGACGCTTATTGATGGTGGAAAGCACCTTGGTAGGGATAATTATGCTGTTGGTTTTGCTTTGGCTAGCCCGCTTGTATCTTCGGCGAATATGGCTCGTATGGAGGTTGAATACACTGAGCGAGGTTTTAGAGAGAAATTTAGTGAAAATTTAAGCCAGATGATGGAAGATGCAAATACAAGCGATGTTGATAAATTTATAGCTAGTTTGAGTGATAAATCTCTTGCTTTGCCAGCAAAAAGTAGAGAAATTTATTATTATTTACCTGATCGAATGATGAGTATCTTTCCTACCATCTTGCAGTTTAGTAGACTTGATTTAAAAACTGGTCAAAGATGGGCTGAGCCCTTGTTTTTTGCGACTAATTATTTTCAACAAAATAGCGATGGTATAATGCTTGCAAGCGGTGTAAGTGTGGCAAATGATATGAAAAGTATAAAGATTGGTAGTTCAACGATTAACATAAATACTTTTTTTGAAACCAAATATAATGACAAAAATGAGCTTGAGGTAAACTCCTTTTCTATCGATGAAAGCTCAAAAATTTATCTGATATTTATGCGTGATTATGGTCGTTTTTTGGTGCTTGATGAGGAGATGTTTAATAGTGCTTTTATCCAGCTTTTTGTGCTTGAGCGCTTTGATGATAGCCTTTTTGAGCCAGTAATTTTAGAGCGTGAAGCAAAAATTTATAAGCTAAAAAGGTAAAAAATGATATTTTTGTTTAATAACAAACTTCAAAAAGGGGCCAAAAATGGCTAGGATAGGCTTTTTATCTCACGCTGATATGAGCATTTATTTTTTCAGAAGCCCCATAATGAGAGCCTTGCAAGAGCTAGGGCATGAAGTATTTGCGATATGTCCTGATGGTGAGTTTGCAAAAAGGCTAAAATCTGAGTTTAATGTCGTTACTTACGAGCTTGATAGAGCCAGTCTAAACCCGCTTGTCGTGCTAAAAAACAGCCAAAAACTTAGCCTTGTCCTAAAAAACTTAAACCTAGACTTGCTTCAAACATCGGCTCATAAATCAAACGTATTTGGCACATTTGCCGCCAAAAAAGCGGGGATAAAACGCGTGATAAATTTAGTCGAGGGGCTTGGAAGCTTTTATATAGATGATGATTTAAAGACTAAACTTGTGCGTTTTGGCATAGAAATTTTGTATAAAAAAGCCCTTGGTTTAAGCGATGGTTGCGTGTTTGTAAATGATAGTGATCCAAACTATTTTGAAAGCAAAGGCTTAATAAAAAAAGAGAAAATTTTTAAGATAAAAAGCGTTGGCGTAAATACCGATAAATTCGATCCAGACGCGGTAACATCAGCAAATTTAGGCGAGAAAAAGATAGTTTTGATGATAGCTCGTGCGATGTGGCATAAGGGCGTGCGTGAGTTTTATGAAGCGGCGCAAATTTTAAAAGATCGCACGGACTGTGAGTTTGTCTATGTTGGCGAGAGTTTTGATGGCAACAGCTCAACAGCTGATATAAAATTTCTAACAAGTGGTAATGTCCTCTACCTTGGCGCAAGAGATGATGTAGCCGGGCTTTTAAAGGCTAGTTATATGCTGGTTTTACCAAGCTATAAAGAGGGCTTTCCAAGGACGATTTTAGAGGCTATGAGTATGGCAAAAGCGGTCGTAGCAAGCGATGTTACAGGCTGTAATGAAGCTGTTTTAAGCGGCGTAAATGGACTTTTGTGTAAGGTTGCAGATGCAAAAAGCTTGGCTGAAAAAATACAAAGCCTGCTTGATGATGAAATTTTAGCTAAAAGACTTGGAGAAAACGGCAGACAGATGGTTTTAGAACAGTTTGATGAGCGAATAATAGCAGAAAAATATATTGAACTTTATAGGAAATTTATCGATGTATAGGGCGTTTTTTAAGCGATTTTTAGATTTTTTTGGTGCGTTGTTATTAATAAGCCTAACATTGCCTATTATGATAATTCTTTGGATTTTGATAAGGTTTAAGCTGAAAACTGATCCGATTTTTACGCAAAATAGACCTGGACTTCACGGCAAAATCTTTAAAATTTATAAGTTTAAATCAATGAGCGATGAGCGTGATGAAAACGGCGAACTTTTGGCTGATGAGCTAAGGCTTGGCGAGTTTGGTAAAAAGCTTCGCAGTCTTAGCCTTGATGAGCTTCCACAGCTTTTTAATGTGTTAAAAGGCGACATGAGCTTCATAGGTCCAAGACCACTTTTGCCTGAGTATCTGTCGCTTTACAGTGCTGAGCAAGCCAAACGCCATGATGTAAGACCCGGCATTACTGGACTTGCACAGGTAAATGGCAGAAACGCGATAAGCTGGGCTAAGAAATTTGAATACGACACCGAATATGCTAAAAATTTAAGCCTAAAAATGGATGTTAAAATCGCACTTCTTACCATAAAAAAGGTCATCAAAAAAGATGGCGTTAGTAAAGACGGCATGGTAACGACTGAGAAATTTAACGGATTTAACTAGGAAAAATATGAGTAAAATTTACATTTACGGCTCTAGCGGACATGGGCTTGTGGTGGCTGATATCGCCAAAAATTTGGGGTATAGCGAGATAGTTTTTTTAGATGATAAAAGCGATATGAAGTTTAGCCAAGAACTGCCAAAAGCTGATATATTTATCGCTGTCGGAGATAATAAAACTCGTGAAATTTTACAAAAGAAGGTTGAAAGTGCTGGATTTAACGTGGTTAGTTTGGTTCATAAAAGTGCGGTTTTAAGTCCAAGTACCGTGATAGAACGCGGAGTGGTTATCATGCCAAATGCCGTGATAAACGCAAAAGCCGTGATAAAACGCGGTGCTATCATCAATACTGGTGCGATCATTGAGCATGAGTGTGTGGTGGGTGAGTTTGCTCATATCAGCCCAAACACAGCCATTGCTGGAAATGTAAAAGTAGGATCCAGAACGCACATCGGTATCGGTTCAAGTGTTATTCAAGGAATAAGTATCGGCAAGGACTGCACTATCGGTGCTGGCAGTGTAGTTGTGCGAGATTTACCAGATACCATAACGGCGTATGGAGTGCCAGCTAGAGTTAAGAGATAGAAAACTGTGTAGCCATATGCCACACAATTTAGTTATTTTTCACCGCAGTCAAAGACCTGTGCGTTAAGTCTATATGAGCGTATAAGACCTATCTCATGCTCTGTGCAATTCACAGGTCTATTTGCTTGCATGCAAACTGCTTTTTCATTAAAAATTCTAAGCATTATTCGCTTATTTGCACCAACAACTTGTGAGGCTGTGTTTTTAGCATCATTTATCGCACTATCTCTTAGAGTTTGCAAATTTGCACCCACGGCACCAAGCACAGTATCGCTTCTGCCTCCTATCTCACCTAAAACGGTGCAGTTATAAGGCGTGCTTCTAGCTATTGTCACGCCAACTGCTTCTTGATGTAATTTGGTAGCATATCTCTTGAAAAAAAACTAAGCGAGATATGGCGTATCATCTTGATATAGATGTCGCTACACTTTATAACTGGCGTAAAAACAAGCCAAATTTATATCGTATCGTAATGCTTGGGTTTAAATTTGATGAAGCCATACAACAGAGCAAATCAAACTACGAAGAACTATCAAAAATCGATGATATCATAAAAGAAGATATCGCTAAAAAGTCCTAAATTTCTACCATAAAACACAAAAATTTCAAAAAATAATTTAAAATTAAATATTAAGTGCTAAAATTCACCTAAATTTTTAAGGAAAATACTATGGATAGGGTTTTTTTATCGCCACCAAACATGAGTGGCAAAGAGCAAGAGTATATAAGTGAAGTTTTTAAAAGTAACTACATAGCACCGCTTGGTGAGTATGTAAATAAATTTGAAGCAAGCATAAAGACCTATACTGGCGCAAAAGATGCACTAGCACTTAGTTCAGGCACGGCTGGACTTCATCTGGCACTTAGGGTTTTGGGCGTTGGGCAGGGCGATGTGGTGCTTGCGTCTAGCTTTACATTTATGGCGTCAGTTTCGCCGATACTTTATGAAAAGGCAACGCCGATTTTTATAGACTGTGATGAGAGTTGGAATTTAAGTCCAGAGCTACTAAAAAAAGCGATAACCAAAGCTTCTAAAAAGCCAAAAGCCTTGGTTTTAACGCACCTTTATGGGCAGGCTTCAAAGATGCGTGAGATAGTTGAAATTTGCCAAAATGAAGGCATAGCACTTGTTGAAGATGCGGCTGAGGCACTTGGCGGATTTTATGATGGCAAGGCACTTGGAACATTTGGAAGGCTTGGAGTTTATAGCTTTAATGGCAACAAAATCATCACAACAAGCGGCGGTGGAATGCTTGTAGGCGATGAAGCACTGGTAGAAAAAGCTCGTTTTTATAGCACTCAAGCTCGCGAGCCGTTTTTGCATTATGAACATAGCGACTATGGATATAACTACCGCCTTAGCAACATTTTGGGCGCTGTTGGCGTGGCGCAAATGGAAATTTTAGAACAAAGAGTTTTAGCAAAAAGGGCTGTTTTTGAAATTTATGAGCGTGAGCTTAATGGTGTGATCGAGTTTATGCCAGAGCTTGAAAACTCTCGCGGTAATCGCTGGCTAACAACTGGCATTTTTAAAGAAAAAGGCGTGCATTTACGCGTGATAGAGGCACTTTCTAAGCAAAATATCGAAAGCCGTCCATTGTGGAAACCTATGCATTTACAGCCTGTTTTTAAAGGTGCTTTAAGCGTAGTTGATGGCACGAGCGAGAGCTTGTTTGAGCGTGGAATTTGCTTACCGAGCGGCTCTTGTTTAGATGAAAAAACGCAAGAGCGAGTTATAAAAATCATAAAAGAGAGCGTTTGATGAGTGACTTTCAGGCGGTATTTAAGGCGACTAAACTAAAGCGTTTAGTGTTTTTTGTTCTTGCTGATACTTTGATATTTGTAGCATCTATATATTTTGCATATTTGCTTAGATTTAATGGAAATATCCCCGAAATTTTTTATAATGGACTTTTTGTCACGATGGGGCTGTTGGTTGTTTTTAAGCTTGTTTTTATGTGGATCTTTAAAATTTATAAGGTGCCTTGGAGATTTTTTGGACTAAATGAGGCGCGCAAAATTTTCCTAGCACACATTTGTGCAACTGTGCTTTTTAGTGTGATATATTTCATAGTGCAAGATTATCTAAATCCATATCCTCAAAGCGTTATCTCGATAGATCTTTTGATATCTTGTCTTATGGTGGGAGCTTTAAGAATTTCAAAGCGTATGTTTCTTGACTTTTCGACAAAACCGCATAAGGGCGAGCCTTGCATAGTCTTTGGCGCAACAACAAAGGCTATACATGTTTTAAACGGACTAAGGCAGGGATATCTTGATTATTATGCGGTGGGTGTAGTTGATGGTAGAGCAGATCTTATCGGCACATATTGTGATGGTTTTTTGGTTCAAGATAAGGTAGAAATTCCGGCTATTATAAAAGAGTACAATGTAAAAACTGCCATCATCGCACTTGCTCTAAGTCAAGATGATTTACAAGTTATCTTTGATGAGCTAACAAGTTATGGAATTCGCGATGTAAAGATGTTTTCGCTTGTTGAAAATGAGCCGATAAAAGATATATCTATCGAGGATCTTTTGGCGCGAAAACCAAAAGATTTAGATCCTCAAATCATCGCAAATTTCTTAAAAGATAAAGTCGCACTCGTAACTGGGGCTGGCGGTAGTATCGGAAGTGAGATATGCAAACAATGTTTAAAATTTGGCGTTAAACAGCTTATAATGGTTGATCATAGCGAGTATAATCTTTATAAGATCGCAGAAGACACAAAAGATGTAAGAACCGTTAGTAAGTTAGTAAATATCATAAATTTTGATGAACTAAAGGCTATTTTTTATGAGTTTAAACCAGAGATAGTTTTACATGCAGCTGCTTATAAGCATGTTCCTCTTTGTGAGCTAAACCCGCGCTCAGCCGTTGAAAATAATATCATGGGAACAAAACATGTTATAGATCTATCAAAATACTATGGCGTAAAAAAAGTTGTGATGATAAGCTCAGATAAGGCTGTTCGTCCAACAAACATAATGGGCACAACAAAGCGCGTTTGCGAACTTTATGCACTAAATTCAAACCAACAAGGCGTATGCGAGATAGTTTGTGTTCGCTTTGGAAATGTACTTGGTTCATCTGGTTCAGTTATACCAAAATTTAAAGAGCAGATAGCTAAAAACAAACCACTAAGTGTTACGCACCCTGATATTACGCGCTATTTTATGCTAACAAGTGAGGCTTGCCAGCTTGTCTTGCAGGCTGCTTCTATTGCAAATGGGGGCGAACTTTTTGTGCTTGATATGGGCGAACCTATAAAGATAGTTGATCTTGCCAAAAAGATGCTTATACTCTCTAAAAAAGAGCATCTCGGGATAGAATTTGTTGGGCTTAGAACTGGAGAAAAGCTTTATGAAGAGCTGCTTATAAATGCTGATGACGCAAAGACAAAGTTTGAAAGCATATTTGTAACACGCTCAGATCCATATGATTTAGAGCTTTTAAATGCCCAGATAAAAGAGCTTTTAACTCTTGAAAATGCTCAAATTTCAGCTGCACTTAAAAACATAGTGCCTGAGTTTAACCATGCATTAAATAACTAAAAAAGGATAAAATTTGGTCATAAAAGATATACAACGCTTTAGTGAGATACGATATAAAGCAAGAGCTTACATTTTCTACCTTTTTGAGCGAAATTTACCAAACCATCTGCCTGGTGTTTCAGTCCAAAGTATAAAAGAGGGTTTTGAGAAGATAACACAAGAAATTCCAAGCTTTGATGCTTACTATATACTTGATAAAAATGGAGTTCAAATAGGCGACAGCGTAAGTATAAATCCATCAAACGCTGAGCGCGAAACAAAAAGTCATATAAACAATGCCTATTATTACCGCGTAATGCGTGAAAAAACACCAGTTTTAAGCGATCCATATCCTTCAAATTTAAACGGCACGCTATGTGTTACCGCAAGTATGCCGATATTTAATGATAAAAATGAGCTTTTATATATAGCTTGTCTTGATATTTCGCTTATAAATTTGCTAAAGATAGTTGATACTGGTGTTATTGAAAACTATTTTGGTAAATTTTTAAAATTTGTATATACTCTATTTTGCGGTGCGCTTTTTATCATCTGTGCTTTTTTGTTTGGCTATGCGGTCAAAAGTTTTCTTTCAAAAAGTATCCATCATATAGATATTGAAGAGGTTTTTGCATCGACCATTATCCTTACGCTAGCACTTGCTATATTTGACCTGGTTAAGACTATATTTGAAGAAGAGGTTATCGGGCGAGGTCATAATGAAGATACATTGCTGTATAAGACTATGGTGCGATTTATTGGCTCTATCATCATTGCACTTGCGATTGAGGCACTTATGCTTGTCTTTAAATTTGCCATCACCGCTCCTGAAAATATAATAAATGCGATATATCTAATAGGCGGTGTTGCGATGCTTATGATAGCGCTTAGTGTTTATTTATTTAGTGTGAAAAAACAGGTTATTAAATGATAGCTATTATTGACTATGGTGCTGGGAATATACAAAGCGTTATGAATGCTTTTGAAAAGATAGGCGCTAAAGCTACGCTTGTTAGCGATGCGGATAAACTAAAGAGCTATGACAAACTTATTTTGCCTGGAGTTGGCGCATTTTCAGAGGCAATGCAAAGATTAAAAAGTGCAAATTTAGACGAAGCTATAAAGGATTTTGTCGCTAGCTCAAAGCCTTTTTTGGGAATTTGTCTTGGTATGCAGCTGCTTTTTGATCAGAGTGATGAGTTTGGTTTTAGTGCTGGACTTGGGCTAATAAGTGGCAAGGTTGTAAAATTTCAAAATGATAAATTTATAACCCCACTTAAAGTTCCTCATGTTGGCTGGAATACGGTAAATTTTAAAAAACAAACTGCGATAAATAAAGGTTTAAAAGATAGCGAGTATTTTTACTTTGTGCATAGTTTTCACGCTGTTTGTGAAGATGATGTTGTTCTTGGCGTTAGCAAATATGGCTATAACTTTATCTCTGCTGTTGCAAAGGATAATGTTTTTGGCTTTCAGCCTCACCCTGAAAAAAGTCATGATACTGGACTTAAAATTTTAAAGAACTTTAAGGAGCTTTGATGGAAATTTTCCCTGCTATAGATTTAAAAGATGGCAAAGCAGTAAGGTTAAGTAAGGGCGATATGGCTACTGCAAAAGTGTATTCAGATAGGCCTTGGGAGCTGGCAAAAGAGTTTGAACAAATGGGCGCAAAGTGGCTTCATGTAGTTGATCTTGATGGTGCATTTGCTGGAGATGTTATAAATTTTGAAGTTATAAAAAAGATAGTAAGTTCAACAAATTTGCAGGTGCAAGTCGGCGGTGGCATAAGAGATGAAGGTCGCATAAATAGATATCTTGATATGGGAGTTAGTCGTGTTATTTTGGGCTCTGTGGCACTTAAAGATCCAAATTTTGTGAGAGAAATGGCAAAGGCTTATCCTATAGTTGTTGGTATTGACGCAAAAAACGGCTATGTGGCGACCGAGGGCTGGGCTGATGTAAGTGATATGCCTGCGGTTGATCTTGCTAGAGAATTTGCTAACGCTGGAGTAAGGGCGATAATTTGCACAGATATTAGTAAAGATGGTATGCTTGGTGGGGTAAATTTAGATTTTACGCTTCAAATAGCAAGAACAAGTGGCGTTGAGACGATAGCAAGTGGTGGCGTAAGCTCTTTTGAAGATGTTTTGGAGCTAAAAAACAGTAGTGAGATGGGCGGTGTTATTGTTGGTAAGGCTTTTTATGAAGGTAAAATCGACTTAAAAAGAGCTTTTAAATCACTTTTATAAATTTTAAAGCTTTAATCAATATAAAATTTGCTAGAATATAGTAATTTTTTCTTACAAAGGATATGATTGTGAAAATTTTGGTTGTAGATGATAGCTCAACTATGAGAAGAATTATTAAAAACACACTACAAAGACTTGGACATGAAGAGGTCTTAGAAGCTGAACATGGAGTTGAGGCTTGGGCTTTGCTAGGACAACATCCAGATGTGCAAGTTCTTGTAACTGACTGGAATATGCCAGAGATGAACGGACTTGAGCTTGTGAAAAAAGTACGCGCAGAGTCAAAATATGCAGATATGCCTATCATTATGGTTACAACTGAGGGTGGTAAGGCTGAGGTTATTACGGCTTTAAAAGCTGGGGTAAATAACTATATAGTTAAGCCATTTACGCCGCAAGTTTTAAAAGAAAAACTTGAAGATGTTCTTGGCTAATGAGGGATAAATTTTACGAACTGAGCATAAAAAGCTCTAATTTTTATGATGAAATTTTGGAGCTTCTCTTCTCGTTTGGTATTACTTGTGTAGAGGAAAAAGATGGCGAGATACTTGTACGAGACGAGGAAGATCTAAGCCACATAGGGTGGGGGGTTTGCGAGTATATTACAAAACTCTCGTCGCATTTTGGTGTTTTAAATGACTTAAAAACTCAGATACTTCAAAAAGATAACAAAGACTGGATAAACGAGTATAAGAGCGGCGTAAAGCCAGTTGCTTTGGGAAAATTTTATATTCGTCCAAGCTGGGAAGCTCAAGATGATAGTTTAGAAAACATCGTTATAGATCCAGCTTTAGCGTTTGGTTCAGGACACCATGAAAGCACCAGCTCTTGTTTGCTTTTTTTGCAAAAATATGCTAAAAGTGGCGATCTTGCGCTAGATGTTGGGTGTGGAAGCGGGATTTTAAGTATAGCGTTGGCAAAGCTTGGCTGTATCGTACAAGCATGCGACACAGATGAGCTTGCAACACAAAGTAGCCAGCAAAATGCTCTTTTAAACAAAGTACAGTTAGATAAAATTTGGACTGGCTCTATCTCAAATTTGGAACAAAAATATGACATTGTTGTGGCAAATATCATAGCAGATGTTATTTTTATGCTAAAAAAAGATTTAAAAAATATTTTAAAAAATGGTGCATACTTACTACTTTCAGGTATTTTGCAAAAATATGAAGAGCGGATACTTGCAGACTTTGCTGACCTTGAGCTTGTTGAGAAAAAACAGGTGAATGATTGGGTTAGTTTTGTCTTTAAAAAGTAAAATTTAAGGAAAATAATGAATCAAAATTCTCAAAATAAAAACAATGGCAATGGTGGCGGATTTTTTAATAAAAATCCAATATTCATCTTTGCTATTTTTGCGATTGTTATAGTTTTAGTTTTTAGAAGTTTAACTGGCGATAGTATCGGCAATATGGGGATTGATGGTGGTACAAACTCTACCAAAAATGTCTCATATTCAGAGCTAAAGGCGATGGTTTCTGGCAAGCAGATCGCAAAGGTTGAAATTTCAGATGGAACTATACGCGCTTTAGGAACTAACCAAAATATATACATAACAAGGCGTATTCACTCAGACCCTACCTTTATCCCGCTTCTTGATAGCGTAGGTGTTGAGTATAAAGCGTATAATGATACAAACTGGCTCGCAGAGCTAATGTTTTCATGGGTGTTGCCTGTGTTTATATTTTTTGGAATTTGGATGTTTCTTGCTAGTCGTATGCAAAAAAATATGGGCGGAGGCATTCTTGGTATTGGAAGTGCAAAAAAGTTAATAAACTCAGAGAAGCCGACTGTAAAATTTGATGATGTTGCTGGTGTTGAAGAGGCAAAAGAGGAAGTTGTAGAGATAGTTGATTATCTTAAAAATCCTGATAAATACCTTCGTCTCGGTGCGAAAATTCCAAAAGGAATTTTGCTAGTAGGACCTCCTGGTACTGGCAAGACCCTACTTGCAAGAGCTGTAGCTGGCGAGGCTGATGTGCCGTTTTTTTCTATGTCAGCTTCAAGTTTTATAGAGATGTTTGTGGGTGTTGGTGCAAGTCGTGTTCGTGATCTTTTTGAAAGTGCAAAAAAAGAGAGCCCAGCCATAGTATTTATAGATGAGATAGATGCTATTGGAAAGAGTAGAAATTCTGGTCCTATGGGTGGAAACGATGAGCGCGAACAAACTCTTAACCAGTTGCTTTCTGAGATGGATGGCTTTGGTGCGGATAAATTGCCTGTTATCGTTATAGCAGCTACAAACCGCCCAGAAGTACTTGATGCCGCACTTTTAAGACCTGGTCGTTTTGACCGCCAAGTTCTGGTAGATAAGCCAGATTTTAAGGGCAGGATAGATATATTAAAAGTCCATATGAAAGATGTAAAAATTTCAAAAAATGTTGATCTTGACGAGATTGGAAGGCTTACAACAGGTCTAGCTGGTGCAGATCTTCAAAATATCATAAACGAAGCAGCCCTTTTAGCTGGCAGAAGTTCAAAACCAGAGGTCGAGCAAGCTGATCTTATAGAGGCTGTGGAGCGCTCTATCGCTGGACTTGAGAAAAAATCACGCCGCGTAAATGAAAAAGAAAAACGCATTGTTACCTATCATGAAAGCGGACATGCACTTATAGCAGAGGTTACTAAAGGCGCAAAACGGGTTACAAAGGTTTCGGTTGTTCCGCGTGGCTTAGCTGCGCTTGGATATACGCTAAATCGTCCAGAAGAGAATAAATTTTTGATGCAAAAACATGAGCTTATCGCTGAAGTTGATGTTTTACTTGGCGGAAGAGCAGCTGAAGAGGTCTTTATAAAAGAAATTTCAACTGGTGCTAGCAATGATCTTGAGCGTGCGACTGATATATTTAAGTCTATGATTAGTATGTATGGTATGAGTGAAGTTGCAGGGCTTATGGTGCTTGAAAAGCAGCGTAGCAATTTCCTTGGTGGTCAAACTATTAAAGATTATAGTGATAAAACTGCGCAAATGGTTGATGATACGGTAAAAGAGATGCTAAAAGAGCGTTACGAAGCAGTTTTAGAAACGCTAAAAACATATAGCGGGGCTATTGAGAATATGGTAAGTGCGCTTTATGAGAGCGAAACTATCGAGGGCGATAAGGTACGTGAGATTATTAGAAATTTTGAGCAAGAAAATGGGCTTGAAAGTAGGCTTGTTGAAGATGATGATAAAAAGAGCCAAAAAGAGCCAAAAGATGAAGCTGCTCAGGAGACCAAGGGCGAGTAATGCAATATATATCAAAATACGGCTACAAGTATATTATCATAACACTTATACTAATGCTTGTATCTTTAAATTTTGATATATTTGAGTGTTTTTTTATATTTATTTTTATAGCTTGTGTTATCTTTTTTAGGGAGCGAAAAAACAGCATAAAGTCAACAGATGAGACACAAATTTTAGCTCCCATTGACGGAAAAATTTTAGAAATTTCAAAGGCTGAGCTTGAGGGTAAGCAATATACAAGACTTACCATCTTAAAGTCTTTGTGTGGAGTTGGTGTTGTTTATGCTCCATTTTCTGCCCAGCAAGCTACTTTAAGGCAAAGACACGGTCTGTTTTTGTGCTCATATATGAAAATTTCATCAGCCTTAAACGAAAAAGCAATATACTTTTTTCAAAATAATGGATTAAAATTTGCAATGCGACTTGTCGCTGGAGAGCTTTCTCGTAGCCTTGAGGTTCAAAATGTTTCTAGTTTTGTAAAAGGCGATGAGTTGGGTTTTCTTGGAAGTGGTAAGATTGTGTTATTTTTACCACTTGAGAGTAAAATTTGTGTTAGTGTAGGCGAGAAAATTCGTAGCCTTAGTACGCTTGGATATTTAGAAAAGGTAGCAGTAAATGAATAATCAAAAACCACAATTAATGTACATTTTGCCAAATCTTTTCACAGCTTCTAGTGCATTTTTAGGCATTGTTAGTGTTATAGCTAGCATTAAAGGCGATTATGAAAAGGCGATTATCTGGATTATATTATCTCTTATTTTGGATGGACTTGATGGTAGGGTGGCTAGGCTTACAAAAACTACTTCAAAATTTGGGGTAGAGTTTGATAGTTTGGCTGATTTAGTTGCTTTTGGAGTCGCACCAGCCATACTTTTTTATCTTGCTATCGGACAACATTATGGTAGATTTGGAGTTCTTGTAAGCGCTATGTTTGTCGTTTTTGGTGCTATTCGTTTGGCTCGTTTTAATGTGACTACTGGCACATATGAACCAAATGTATTTATAGGGCTTCCTATACCCACTGCTGCGATAGTTAGTGCGCTTTATGTTGGTATGTATGTTAATTACGATCTTAAGGGTTTTGAGTGGATATATATATTTATGCAGTGCGTTTTGGCAGTGCTTATGGTAAGCAATATCCGCTATCCAAGCTTTAAAAAGATAAACCTAGAGCAAGCTCATGTGATGAGAATTTTGGTTGGTTTAGTTATAGCATTTTCTATGCTTTATCTATATCCGCTAGAAAGTGCGGTCATCGTCATGAGTGTTTATGTTTTTTATGGTATAATCAGAGCCACTATAATGTTTTTTAAAAATTTTAAAAAGGAGAGTTCATGAGTGTTGGTGTCGCAAAATCAATAAAATTTTTACCACAAATTAAAATCAAAAACTCTCTACTGCTGCTACGCAAGTAGCAAATTTTCTATCTAACCTCATAATTAAATTTCAAAATAAAATAAAGGAATAAAAATGGATAATAATAAAATAATAATATTTGATACAACACTTCGTGATGGCGAACAAAGCCCTGGTGCATCGATGAACACAGCCGAAAAGTTACAGATAGCACTTCAGCTTGAAAGGCTTGGCGTGGATGTGATGGAGGCTGGATTTGCGGCGGCTAGTCCTGGGGATTTTGATGCGGTAAATCAGATCGCAAAACAAGCATCAAGTATCCGTGTTTGCTCACTTGCTCGTGCTGTTGAGCGTGACATAAAAGCAGCTGGCGAGGCTCTTGCTCCTGCAAAATTTAAGCGAATTCATACATTTATAGCTACAAGTCCGATACATATGGAGTATAAGCTAAAGATGAAGCCAGATGAGGTTGTGCGTCGTGCTGTTGAGGCAGTAAAATTTGCGAAGACATTTTGTGAAGATGTTGAGTTTAGTTGCGAAGATGCTGGCAGAAGTGACATAGTATTTATGAAAGAAATTTGTGAAGCTGTGATACAAGCTGGCGCAAAGACTATAAATTTGCCCGATACAGTTGGATATCGCTTGCCAACAGAGCTTGCTTTGATGGTCTCTGAAATGGTAAAATTTATAGACGGCAGAGCAGTACTTTCAGTTCATAATCACAATGACCTTGGTCTTGCTACAGCAAATTCGCTAGCTTGCATACTGGCTGGAGCAAGGCAGGTTGAGTGCACGATAAATGGTATTGGCGAGAGAGCTGGTAATGCCGCGCTTGAAGAGATAGTGATGGCTATAAAAACTCGCAAGGATATATTTGCTCCACTTTATACTGATATCATAGCAAAAGAAATTTATCCTAGCTCTCGCCTTATCGCAAACATCACTGGCATCGAGCCTCAGCCAAACAAAGCGATAGTTGGCAAAAATGCTTTTGCTCATGAGAGCGGTATCCACCAAGATGGTGTTTTAAAGCACAAAGAGACTTATGAGATCATAAGTGCTGAGAGCATAGGGCTTGAGAAAAACTCACTTGTTCTTGGTAAACATAGTGGACGCCATGCCTTTAAAGATAAGCTTGCTCATCTTGGATTTAGCCTTGATGAGAACGCTTTAAATACGGCATTTGATAAATTTAAAGAGCTTGCTGATAAGAAAAAAGAGGTGTTTGATGACGATATTAGGGCACTTGTTGCAGAAGAGATCACTCGTATACCGCAAGCTTATGAGATAGTGGGGCTTCTTCAAAGTAGTGCAGGGGGGCTTGCAAGTGCTTCGATGAGCATTAATTTTAATGATAAAGTTGTTAGTGATTCAGCTCTTGGTAACGGCACAGCAGATGCGATATTTAAGGTGATTGATCGTATTAGTGGTATTGGCGGAGTGCTAAAAGATTACAAGGTTACTGCTGTCTCGCAAGGTAAAGATGCACTTGCGAAGGTTGATGTAAAAGTTGAGTTTGAAGGCTCACACGCTGTGATGGGGCACGGACTAGATATAGATACGATGATGGCAAGTGCAAAGGCATATATCGGCGCACTTAATAGCCATCTGCGCATAAAGCAACTATGATAAAGATATAAAATGGCTTGGGTGTTTTTAATAACTGCTGGTCTTATGGAGATAGGCTGGCCACTGGGGCTAAAGCTAGCGCAGCAAGATGGTAAGGCTTTTATGGGTACAGCTATAGCGATAGCCTTTATGGCTGTTAGTGGGTACTTACTATTTTTAGCACAGCGTGAAATTCCTATGGGTACAGCCTATGCAGTGTGGACTGGTATAGGTGCCGCTGGAGCATTTTTAGTAGGTGTTTTATTTTTTGGTGATAGCGCAAGTCTTGGTAAATACATCGGTGTTGCACTAATAATACTTGGCGTAATAACGCTAAAAGTTTCTCACTAATTTGTGCCTAAAACTAGGCACAAATTTAGCTTTTGTGATTTGCGTGCCACATCTTTATATAAATATGTAAAATATCTACAGCTGCTGGCGTTATGCCTGAAATTTCACTTGCTGCAAAAAGTGTTGGCGGGGCAAATTTCTCAAGCTTTTCGACCACTTCATTACTAAGTCCGCTTATGCCGCGAAATGTAAAACCAACTGGTATTTTGACACTCATCATATCTTTCATTCGCTCTATTTGAGACTTTTGCTCACCGATATAGTGCTGATATTTGCATTCAACTAAAATTTGCTCCAAGCTTGATTTATCCATATCGCTAAACAATTCATCTAGCTTTTGTAGTTTCTCAAGCGTAAAGCTTTTTCTGGCTACTATCTTTTGCAAGGTTGCTTTTTCGCTGATAATATCCTCATCAAGGCTTGCTAAAAAGGCTAAATTTTCCTTTGATGGTGTTATCTCTTTTGTATTTAAAAGCTCAAGACCATCTTTTAAATTTTGTTTGATTTGTGAAATTTCATTAAATGTTTCACTATCAAGCAGCCCAAGCTCATGCCCATATCCGCCAAGTCTTAGTATTGCATTGTCTTCACGAAGCAGTAAGCGATACTCTGCACGGCTTGTAAACATACGATATGGCTCTTTTGTTCCTTTTGTAACAAGATCATCTATTAAAACACCGATATAAGCCTCATCTCTGCGAAGTATGAGTGCTTCTTTACCTTGAATGCTAAGTGCTGCGTTTATACCAGCCATAAGCCCTTGTGCTCCAGCCTCTTCATAACCAGTCGTGCCATTTATCTGACCAGCCAGGTAAAGTCCTGAAATTTGCTTTGTTTCAAGAGTATGCTTAAGTTCTGTTGGCTCTACATAATCATACTCTATCGCGTAGCCATGGCGCACTATGCGAGCATTTTCAAAGCCACGCACCGAGCGGATCATCTGAACTTGAACATCATAAGGAAGACTTGTTGAAAAGCCATTTATGTAGTATTCGGTCGCTTCAAGTGTTTGTGGCTCTACAAAAAGATGGTGGCGATCACGGTCACCAAAGCGATTTATCTTATCTTCTATGCTAGGACAATACCTTGGTCCCACGCCCTCTATTTGCCCTGTGAATAGCGGAGCTTTGTCAAAATTTGAGCGTATGGTTTCGTGTGTAAATTCATTTGTATAAGCGATATAGCAAGGAAGTTGCGTTGGGTTAAAAGTTTTAGTGCGGAAACTAAAAGGCACTGCATCCTTATCGCCATCTTGAATTTCAAGCACGCTAAAATCTATACTTTTAGCGTCTATGCGTGGGCAAGTCCCAGTTTTTAATCGCCCCATCTTCAGCCCTAAATTTGCAAGTGAGGTGCTTAAATTTTTAGAACTTAGCTCGCCAACGCGCCCAGCTTCTATTTTGTTAAAACCAACATGGATAAGACCGTTTAGAAATGTACCTGTTGTTATGATGAGCTTTTTGCAATCATATTCATTGCCAAGATTTGTCTTTATGCCTGAAATTTCGCCATTTTTAGTTAAAATTTCAGTTGCCATCTCTTGAGTTATCTCTAAATTTGGTGTATTTAAAAGCACATTGCGCATATAAATTCTATATCTATCCATATCAATTTGCGCACGGCTACCACGCACAGCAGGCCCTTTGCTCTCATTTAGTACGCGAAACTGTATCCCAACAGCATCAGTTATAAGCCCCATTTGCCCGCCAAGCGCATCTATCTCTTTAACAAGATGACCCTTGGCAAGACCTCCGATAGCTGGGTTACAGCTAGCAGCACCGATTTGTTCAGCTAGTATTGTTATAAGCATCGTTTTTAGTCCCATTCTAGCACTTGCTAGGCAGGCTTCTATACCCGCATGACCACCGCCAACGACGATAATATCGTAGTTATTTGACATTTTTATACCTTAAATTTTTTGTGATTGTAGCAAAATGGCTATAAATATTTGCTTGAGCTTGCAAAAAAAAATGCAAATTTCTATACTTACAACTTATATCTAGTTTAAGTAAAATAAAAATTAGCCTTAAAATTTTTCAAATTTAACATCATTCTTTAAAAATGTTACTTTTTTACTCACTTTTAAATAAAATTTGTTACTAAAAGTAGCAAATACAAAAAAATAGCCAGAAAAAATTTTATAATAGCCCTTGAAACCAAAAATATCAAAGGAGATAAGATGAAAATTTTAGGTGCTACTTTATTAAGCTGTACTGTTGCTTTGACAAGTCTTGCAGCAGACAAAGTTCATACTATAAAATTTGCACATGTTGTTGCTGCTTCAACACCAAAAGGTAAAGCTGCTGACTTTTTTGCAAAGCGCGTTGAGGAGTTAAGTGATGGCAAGATCAAGGTACAAGTTTTCCCATCGGCTCAGCTAGTTGATGATGATAGAGTTTTTGGCGCACTAAAGTTGGGCAATGTCCAGATGGCAGCTCCAAGTTTTTCAAAATTTACGCCGATAGTTCCACAATTTCAGCTATTTGACCTACCTTTTATCTTTAAAGATGAGGCACACCTTCACAAAGTTCAAGATGGTGAAGTTGGAGCAGCTTTAAAAGATTTAGTAACTAAGAAGGGATTTGTTGCGCTTGATTACTGGGATGCTGGATTTAAGCACTTTAGTTCAAGTAAAAAACCAGTTGTAGTTCCAGATGATGCAAAAGGACAAAAATTTAGAATTCAAAGCTCAAAAGTGCTAGAGGAGCAGATGAAAGCAGTTGGTGGCAACCCGCAAGTGCTACCATTTTCAGAGGTTTATAGTGCTCTTCAACAAGGCGTAGTTGATGCGACTGAAAACCCGCTATCAAACTTTTATAATACAAAATTTCATGAAGTTCAAACATCTTTAACACTTTCAAACCACGGATATTTGGGCTACTTGGTTGTTGTTAGTGAGAAATTTTGGAAGGGTTTACCAGATGAGCTTAAAAAGCATGTAACTCAAGCTCTTAGCGAAGCTACTACTTTTGAGCGTGAAGAGACAGCAAAAGAGGACGCTCATGTTATCGCTCAGCTTGAAAAATACATCGCTGATGGCAAAAAGCTAGAGATTATAAAACTTGATGATGCTCAAAAAGAGGCTTGGTCTAAAGCTATGGAGGGTGTGTATCCTAAGTTTTATGACATCATCGGCAAGGACTTGATAGACAAAACTATCAATGCAAAGTAAGCTAAATGCAAAGGTTTTTTGAGATCTTAGATGTTGGTATCGCTTCTGTAAATAAAACCATAGCGGTACTTGGCATAGCGGCGGGGACACTCCTCGCCTTTGTTAATGTCGTTATGCGGTATGTCTTTAATAGCGGATTTGCATGGGCTGGCGAGATGGTAAACTATCTATTTATCTGGTCGGCTTTTTTTGCTGCAGCTTATGGATTTAAACGCGGAATTCATATAAGTGTTACTATCTTAATCGAGAAATTTCCACCTCAAGTGGCAAAAGCATATGTCATTTTTTCTCACATACTAACAACAACATTTTTGCTTTTTATCGTTGTTTACGGTGTTCAGTATCTAATGGTTATGCACGAGCTAGACTTTATGAGTGTAGACCTTGGTGTGCCACAGTGGATACCTATGGTGGTTTTACCAGTAGCATTTTTGGGCGCTAGCTATAGGGCTGGAGAGAAAATTTTTGAAGTAGCAAAAACTCCAGCGGACAAAGTCATCATCAATGCAGAAGCTGAGACGATACACGACTCAGTCGATAAAAAATAAGGAGCTAAAATGACGATAGCATTTTTATTTGTATCGCTGTTTGGGCTCATGCTTATCGGCGTTCCTGTGGCTATATCGCTTGGAGCAAGTACTGTTCTTACGATGTACATTTTTACAGACTTAGAGCTTGCAACTATACCACAACTTATCTTTGATGGTATAAACAAATTTTCACTTATGGCGATACCGATGTTTATCTTGGCTGGAAATTTGCTAAGTAAAGGTGGTTCGGCTAGAAGGATTATTGATTTTGCAAGATCAATGGTTGGTCATCTACCTGGTGGCTTGCCGATGTCAGCGATATTTGCTTGTATCATTTTTGCAGCCGTTTCAGGAAGCTCGCCAGCTACCGTTGTGGCGATAGGCTCAATCATGTTCGTGGCTATCAAAGAGGCTGGATATCCTGCGACTTATGCAGTGGGCGGTATCAGTACAGCAGGTTCACTTGGCATACTTATCCCACCATCTGTTGTTATGATCGTTTACGGTGTTACGGCAGAGGTTAGTATAGGTAAGCTATTTATGGCTGGTGTTGTGCCTGGAATTTTACTTGGTGGTATGATGCTAGCGCAGACTTATATCGGCGCAAAAAGGCTTGGCTTTAAGGCGACTACTCCTGAGCCGTTTAGTGAGCGTATAAAGAAATTTGGCAAGGCATTTTGGGCGCTACTTATCATTGTAGTGGTGATAGGCGGAATTTATGGTGGAATTTTCACTCCAACAGAAGCAGCCGCCGCAAGTGCTGTATATGCACTTGTGATTTCACTTTTTGTCTATAAAGATATAAAATTTAAAGACCTATGGAATATCTGCCTTGAGTCAGCAATGACTACTGCGATGATATTTTTCATCATCACAAACGCCGTTGTCTTTGCATACTTGCTTACTAGCGAGCAGATACCACAAGCTATAGCTGATGCTATGCTAAGCGCAAATATCGGCAAGATAACATTCCTAGTGCTTGTAAATATCTTGCTTTTCATCATGGGTCAGTTTATGGAGCCATCATCTGTTGTTATGATCATGGTGCCACTTCTTTTACCGATAGCTACGATGTTAGGAATCGATCCGATACACTTTGGTATCATCCTTATCGTAAATATGGAGATAGGCATGATAACACCACCTGTGGGGCTAAATTTATTTGTCGCCAGCGGTCTAACTGGCATGAAGCTAAAAGATGTCATCATCTCATGCCTACCATGGACTTTAACGCTATTTATCGGACTTTTACTAATAACTTATATTCCAGAAATTTCACTCTGGCTGCCAAACTTAATGTATGGTTAAAATTTAATAAAGGGGGCTTTTGCCCCTTTGTTTTTATATAAATTTCAATACTTTTTAGCTACCATAAAACCCAAATCTCCCACAAAAAGGAAAGCCTAGATGCTAACTCCGCAAGAAAATGCCAAAGTACTTGTTTTAAGTATGACAAAAAAGGCACAAGCCCCACTAAAAGCTGTTATCATAATGTCTATAATGGCTGGGGGAGCTATCGCTATGGGCGATATATTTTGGGCACACTCAACCATTGGTATGGCACAAACTCTAAGCATTGGGATGTCAAATTTTATCGGAGGACTTGCGTTTGCTTGCGGTTTGATGATGGTTGTATTTTATGGTGGACATCTTTTTACGGGCTCTGTTGTATCTGGTGTTGGCGCTTATGATTCTAAGATAGGCTGGATAGCCGTGCTTAGATATTTGTCTATTGTTTGGGTGTTTAACTTTGTTGGTAGCGTTATGGTGGCTTATATGTACTACTATTCTGGATTGCCACAAAAATTTAACGCAGCGATATTAAAAACTTTTGTAACTATCGGCACGGATAAAGTTACGCTATCGTTTGTGGAGCTCTTTTTGCGTGGGATATTTTGCAATATCTTTGTATGTATGGCAGTTTGGTCAGCAAATATGCAAAAGGATATAGTGGGTAAATTTTTTACCATTTTATGGATGGTGGCCGCATTTGTGGCATGCTCTATGGAGCACTGCGTGGCAAATATGTTTATTATCACCGAGGCATTGCTTGCAAAGGCTGACTTGTTAGCTAAGACCGGAAGTATCGAAGCATTAAGTGAGCTTTTAAAGATAAATGTAAATTTGCTTTATGAGCTAAATATTACAAATTTTTTGTCTAAAAACTTAGTTCCAGTAACGCTTGGTAATATTATCGGTGGCTTTTTGTTTGTAGGACTTGTTGGATTTATCGCTGCAAAGAGTGAGGAGGAAAGTGCTAGTTAGCACACTTTATCTTGCCAGCAAAAAGCTGGCAAATTTAAGCCTTTAAAAGCCGTGTAGGCGTTTTATCTCAGGGTCGATAGGCTTTTTAGCTCCATCTTTTGTTACACTCACAAAAGTTGCGATAGCGCTTGTAACATGTAAACACTCGCGAAAACCTTCAGCATTTAGCCTTAAAGCCGTTACTTCTATCTGTATTTTTATCGAAGTTGTGCCCACAGATAGTATCTTTGCATAGCAACTTATCACATCTCCTATAAAAACTGGTTGCTTAAATATAATTTGCTCCATTGAGATCGTTACTACGCGCTCAGGCGCTAACTCTCTTGCAGCGTTTGCACCAGCAAGGTCAATCTGACTCATTATCCATCCACCAAAGATGTTACCAGCGCTATTTGTGTCTTTTGGAAGTGCCACAACTTTTATTCGAGGTTCGCCAAAACTACTTAGATCTTTCATTCTTTTCCTTTAAAATTTAAATTTTTTGTATTAAATACTATTGCCGAGATAAGGCACATCGTATAGCCTAAAAACTCTATACCTTCTTGAACTATATTTTTTACAACTGAAATTTCGCTACTTGGTAAAATAACTGCCCAAAATGACCCAGTCCCAAAAACTCGTCCAAAAACCAAAACCAAACAAAGCCCAAAGAGCATCAGCAAAAATGCCTTTGTTTGCATATACTCATCAAGTTCACGCGCTAGTCGTTTTGGCTCTTTAAAAGCAAGTGCTATCGCCATAATGCTAGCCAAAACAGCCACCCAAACCCAGTACCGTGTGAAATTTTATCAAAGACAAAGTCAAACTCTCTTATAAGTATTGCTGTAAAAAAGCCAAAAACTAGGATATTTATCCGTAAAAATTCTTTGGTATTTTTTATGCTACAGGCATATAAAATGCAAACTGTAAAAACCATAAGCTCTTGCACTATCTCAGTTACTGACTCCTCTGCTATGTAAGTAAGCCCAAAAATTTGCATATCCACATACATACAAAGTATACCAATAAGACTCATTAGTGAAAAAGTAATAAAAATTACAAAAAGCCTTAAAAATGCCATCAAACCCCCTTTTATAGACATATTTTACTATAAATTTGCTTTGAAAATATAAATTTATGATAAAATATAGACTTTTAAAAAGGAAATTTTATGAATAATTTTAAAAGACTTAATGAGCTTGTAGCTGAAAAAAAGACAAAGATAAATGAAATTTATAAAAACTTAAACTCTGACACTATAAAAGAAGCATTAAAAATTTGTGCTTTAAATGGTAGTAATTCAGAGCGTATAGCTTTGGCTCGTCGTATCGTTGATTTAAAGGTTGATCCGCTTGAAAATGAGCTAAAAAGGCTTGGGCGAAATGAAGCTGAAATTTTAAATACCAAAAGAGCGATGTATGAATTTGTGCGTAAATTTTATGAGCAAAGCCATGCAGAGCTTATAAAGATGGCAAAAGATGAGCAAATTTTAGATAAGTTTTATATCGCTTTGCTAGATGGCATGCATGAGATAGGGCTTTTGTTAAATGCTTGGCAAGTGCGCTGGGAGGAGCAAATTTTAGATACTACAAATGCTGAGTTTAAGCAGCGATTTAAGACGCTTGATGAGGCTTTAGAGTTTATCGATAAAAACGAGCTTTTTCAGCTTGATGAAGATGGCAGGCGAGCCGATAGAACTTACGGGGCTGTTGTAAAAACTGGCGAAAAATTTGAGTTTGCTGCATATGCTGTGGCTTTTAAAAGTGATGTGGCAAAGATAAAAGAGGCTTTTGAAAAGATGATAAAAGAGCTTAGAAATTTTAGCCAAAACGATGAGTATGAAGCGTATATAAACTATTTTGACGCTTTAAAAAATGCCTTTTGCCAGAGCGATAATAGTCGCGTTATACCAGCATGGCAGGCTGCAGAAGTGGCTTGGATGAGTGTAAAATCAGAGCTTCAACCAGGTCATCCGCTGGAGTATTACGAAGATGCTTATACGCATGCTGTTGCGCTTGAGTGGGATATAAGGCTAGCTGGCGCTAGTGATGTTGATGGGGACAAATTTAAGCAAAATATCATAGCTTCATATGAGAAAATTTGCCAAAATATCGGTGTAAAAAACGAGCGTATGAATGCGCAAGTTTGCAAAAATGTAAATCGCACTCAGCTTTATATTAGTGTGCCGATGATTTATTATGGTGCGGAGTTAAATGGGCTTTTTAGCGCGCAGGTTGTGCCAAATGACGAGAGCGTTAGCGCAAGATGTGGTAAGAAAATTTTTGCCTTCATAGAGCATGTTTATGCCAGTGCAAAGGCGAAGCCTTTTATGCGCTTATCGGGCGAGATATTTAGCCAAGAATTTTTAGACTTTGGCAGAGAAATTTTATTTTTAAAGCCAAAAACTTGGAAAAAAGTCTATGAAATTTCTACTATCGGTCATGAGTTTGGACATATCCTTTTTATCGACAAAGATACTGAAACTATGATGAATAAAGGCGGTTTGTTTAAATTTATAGAAGAGTATAAAGCTACAACTGGCGGGCTTGTAAATTTCTTTTTGCATGAAGCAAGCGAGTATAAGATGGCGGTTTTTCACGATCTTATCGCGCGGGCAGTTGGTCTTATCGCTTGGATGAAAGTTGATGAGGTTAGGGCTTATTATTGCGAAGGTTTGATACATTTAAGTTTGCTTTTTGAGTGCGGTGTTTTAGAGTTTGATAATGGTATTTTAAGTGTTGATTTTACTCAGACTGGATATGAAAAATTTAAAGAAATTTGCCTTAAAAACTATGAAAGTTTAGCTAGGCATTACAGTGATAAAAAAGAAGCTGGCGAGTTTTTGTCTAAATTTTGTGAGCCAAATGGTACAACTTATTTGCCACAAAACGCTAAGGCTAAAGCCTTTGTGAGGCACTACTACGCACGCTATGAAGATATTGGTAATGAAGTTGATGAGAGTGGGGAGTGGGCTAAGTGGCAACAAAGGGCGAGTGAGCTATAATGAGTAAAAATTTGGTTTAGGTTTTTAATGACAAAGGTTAATCCGTATTTTAAAACTATCGCTTCTGTCATAGTTGTATCTCTTTTTGTACTTTATGCTTATCACATTCATATAGATGAAGAAGAGATAGTCATACGCCTATCTGCTGTTTTTAACTTCTGTGTGGCTGGCGTTATCTTAGTGCAAATTTTGCGTAATGGCTTTGTGAAAAGTTACTGGCTGGCAATATTTTGGATGATATTTACATGGGCGATAGCTGATATTTTGTACGCCGTGCTTAACTGGGAAGACTCGCGAGATGACTTTTGGATGCAAACAGCGTATGCTGTGCCCATATTTTGCCTATTTTGGGCATTTGTAAGGATGTATATATCTTATGTAAAATTTATTAATCCAGTCCAAGCTAGCATAGATACAGAAACGGTTTTTATAACAGCTGTTGCCTTTATACTTTCAGTTTTTTTAAATGATGGTTTTATTACAGATGTTTCAAATGTGAGATTTTTATATAATTTATTTTATCTTTTTAACGATGTTTTTATCTTTGTTCTTGTGTTTTTTATGTTATTTTCTATAAAAAATTCAAACGAATGCAAATCCTTTTATACTCTACTTATCGCCGTTCTTTTTTATGCTATTTATGATATTTTCTACTCGTTTGGCGATATTTTAGGATATGACTTTGACAACGACTACGGTGATCTTGGCTTTGGTGTAGTTTTTATGATGATGATGATAGCGTCGTTTTATTTAAAACCAAATGAGCATAAACTTGTTATAGTTAAAGATAGTGCGGGTATTTCGATACTAAAAAAGTCTAGTATTTTGATATTTGTTATTGTCGTAAAGCTATTTTTTGGTGCAGATATAGACTATATATATGCCGCAGCAATGCTTTGTGTGACGCTATTTTACGCTACGATAACATTTCATGTTACAAATATAGCTCAGACTAAAGAGCTTATCGAGGAGTATAGAAAAAATAAAGACGATATAAAAGAGCTTATAAAAAAGCGTAAAGAAGATTTAGTGCAAAAATACAATACGCTTAGCGATACTAGCAAATACGACTATCTGACACAAGCTTATAACCGTCCGTTTTTTCTAAAGCAGTTAAATGAGATGATAAATACAATGGATATGGGCGAGGAGGTTAGTGTTTATAATATCGACCTTAATCGCTTTAAATTTATCAACGATACCTATGGACATTACGCTGGCGATGAGGTTTTAATAAGACTTGTAAGCAACATAAAAGAAATTTTACCTAAAAATGGTATCGTGGGAAGATTTAGTGGTGATTTTATAGTTATTGCAACAAAGATAAAAGCCAAAGAAAATGACTATATCCAGTTTTGTAATAAAATTTTAAAACAGATCCGCACGCCAATTATGGTTGATGGGCGAAGAATTTACTTAAATGCAAGCATAGGTATCAGCAACACTCAAACAAGCCATATAAAAACCGACGATCTTTTGGCACACTCCCAAGAGGCATTAAGCTATGCAAAAGAGAGTATAAGCCTTAGTTATGTGGTTTATGACGAGAAGATAGGGTTGAAAAATTTGCAAAAACAGCATTTAGAAATTTTGCTTGAAAATGCCAATTTTGAAAATGAGTTTAAGCTGTACTACCAGCCACAATACGAGATAAACTATCGTCAATTAAAGGGCGCTGAGGTACTTTTGCGATGGATCTCGCCGATTAAAGGTTTTGTCTCGCCTGGGGTTTTTATCCCGATAGCAGAAGAGAGCCAAATGATCTCAAAGATAGGCTACTTTGTTGCTAAAAATGCAATGAAACGAACAGCTGAAATAAACAAAAAGTACGGACTTGATCTAAAAATAAGCATAAATGTATCTCCGCGCCAGCTTGAAGATATGAATTTTGTCCCTACTATGTTTGAATATATGAGCGAGTTTGATATAAAGCCAGAGCATATATGCTTTGAGATCACAGAGATGAGTCTTATGGAATCTGATGAGATAATGAAAGAGGCTCTTTTGCAGTTTAAAGAAAGAGGCATAGATGTTGCGCTTGATGACTTTGGAACTGGCTTTTCATCGCTAAGCTATATCAGCAAATACGCCATAGATAAGATAAAGATAGCAAAAGAGCTAGTTGATAATATCGTCTTAAACGAAGCTGAACGCGAGGTTGTAAGAGCTATTATAGTTATGGCAAAGAATTTAGGCATAAAAACGATAGCAGAAGGTGTTGAGACCGAGGCTCAGGTGCAAGTTTTACGCCAGCTTGGATGTGAAGAAATTCAAGGGTATTTTTGGGGTAAGCCGCTTAGCGAAGATGACTTTATAACGCTTATACGCGGCTATTCTAGACTTTTATAGTTCAGCTTTTATCTCATCGTTTGACTTAACAACCATGCCAGAACCGTGTATAACGCTAGGTACACAGCTTGTGCATATATCTACCTCTTCGCCATTTTTGTGCGCACGGATAAATACAGCATTTGCATCATCTGTACTTTTTAGTCCGCAAACATTGCAAACTACGATGTTATTTTCTCTCATCCTTACTCCTTTTTAAAAATTTTTGTTATTATAGTGATATTTTTATTTTTTTAAGATGATTTACATCAACACTTAAAATTTCAGCCATTTTTGCTATAATTTCAGCCAAAAAGAAAAAGGCGATATGATGAACGAAAAAGATATAGTTTTGGCGATGTTAAATTTACAGCAAAGTTTAAATGATGAAACTAACGGAAATGGCTGGGAAAATGGCTATACAAAACAAGGTAAGATTATCAACTGGCGCCGTTGCATATATATGGAGTGTGCTGAGCTTATAGATAGCTTTGCTTGGAAACACTGGAAGAGTATATCCGCACCAACAGATGAGCAAAATTTGCGTGTTGAAGTCGTTGATATATGGCACTTTGTGATGAGTTTAGCCCTGCAAATTTATAAAGCAAAGGGGCTTGGCGATACAAATAAACTAGCTGATGAGATTTGTTCTGCAAGCGGATTTTCAAGCTTTTGCAAAGAGCCCATGAAAGTGGCTGATGAGAGCATTTATGAGATTATGAATGATATTGAGATGCTTATACATAAGTGTAGCGGCTTTGAGAATGATATATTTGACATGCTTAAAATTTACTTCACTATGTCGCTAAAATGTGGGGTCAATCTCTACTCGCTTTATGAGTGCTATATAGCTAAAAATGTCCTAAACCGCTTTCGCCAGCACAATGGCTATAAAGAGGGCAGCTATAAAAAGTTGTGGAACGGCAAAGAGGATAATGTTGTTATGAGTGAAATTTTATCTCGTGGACTTGGTAGTGTGGATGAAATTTATGCCGCACTTGAGCGTGAATACAAAGCTATAAAATAATGCAAATTTATAACCTTTTCTTGCTATCTTTGCATGATTTTTGGACGAAAAAATTTATCATGCTTAGTATTTTGCCGCTTATTTGTAGTGTTATCGTGCTTGGAGTCGGGTTTTTTTGGGCTAGTTCTGAGCTTAAAGATGTGCTTTCTCAGGCACTTAATAGCGGAGACTTTGGGTTTTTTGATCTTAGCGCATATCCGATGATCATGAGCGTTATTAGCCACGGGACTGTTAGCTGGGTCTTAAGTGCTACGCTTTATGCGCTTGGCACTTACTTTATGCTTATGCTTAGCATTGTAGTTGCCCTTGGTATAGCTGGGTTTTTAACGCCAGTTGTTGCAAATGAGATAAATGCCCGCCATTACAGGGCAAAATTTACGCCCATTAGCACGGCTAAAAGTTTGAGACTTATGGGAGTTGTGGGTCTTAAATTCCTTGGTCTTTTGATTATTTGTTTGCCTTTTATGTTTGTGCCAGTTATAAATTTTATCGCTATAAATGTCCCATTTTTTTATATCTACGCTAAGCTTTTGCTTATAGATGTCGGCTCAAATACCATAAGTGAGGCAAAATTTAAACTACTTTGGCTGGATAATGGCGGGTTTAAATTTTTGTTTTTTGCCTTTTGTTTTTACATTATCTCGCTTGTGCCACTGCTTGGACTACTTTTTCAGCTCTTTTTTATCATATTTTTATCACATTTATTTTTTCAAGTAGAGGCTGCAACTCGTTTTTAAGCTAGTTTATAACTGACCTTTGATAAAATCATAGTAATTTTATATTTTTATATTTTTTTAAAAAAGGCGGCATTATGATAAACAGAAGTCGGTTACAAAAAGAGTTTGAGACTATCTCAAAATTTGGTGCTTTGCCAAATGGTGGACTTACGCGCCTTGCTTTTAGCAGCGAGGATATAGCTGCTAGAAACTATCTACTAAACTTGATCAAAGAGGCTGGTCTTAGTGTTAGAATCGATAATGTTGGCAACATTTTTGCTAGACATGATGAAGGCGTTGCTGACAAAAATTTACCGCCAGTAAGTGTTGGCTCGCACATTGATAGTGTTCCTCAGGGCGGCTTTTATGATGGCACACTTGGTGTAATGGCTGGACTTGAGGCGATAAGAGCGATAAAGGAAAGCTCAAAAAAGCTTGCAAGAGCACTTGAGCTTATCGTCTTTGTTTGCGAGGAGTCAAGCCGTTTTAAGATGGCAACTATGGGCTCAAAAATAGTTGCTGGCAAACTTAGTAAAAACCTTATAAAAGAGCTAAAGGATGATGACGGAGTAAGTGCTTTTGAGGCAATGCAAAATGCTGGTTTTATGCCTGAAAATTTAGAAAATTCTTTACTTAAAAACGGAACTTATAAGACATATTTAGAACTACATATAGAGCAAGGCCCTGTTTTAGAGCGCTTAGACATACCAGTTGGGTTGGTAAGTGGCATAGCAGCGCCCATACGCTACGAGTTAAAAATTTTAGGCAGAGCTGATCATAGTGGCGCAACACCTATGAATATGCGATGTGACGCCCTTGTTTGTGCTAGCGAGATTATCCTTGCGGTTAATGAAAATGCAAAAATATATAAGACTGCTGTTGCGACAGTAGGTTATGCAAAAGCCGCGCCAGGTGTGCTAAATGTCATACCTGGAGAGTGTATTTTGGGGCTTGATATAAGAGATGTTAATGCTTTGGATTTAGCCGAACTAGACGCTAAAATTTGCAAACAGATAGATGAAATTTGTATCAAACATGGCTGTAAATTTGAGCTTAAAGAGCTTACTCGTGATACGCCTACTAGGCTTGATGATGGTGTTATAAATTTGATGCAAGATATAGCCAAAAAGCTTGAGATTAAAACGCATATTTTGCCAAGTGGCGCAGGGCATGACGCGATGCATTTAAAGGGGATCGCAGATAGTGTTGGCATGATATTTGTACCATGCGAAAATGGTATAAGTCATAACATAAATGAAAATATAAATTTTAGCGATGTATTTTTTGCGACAGAGCTTTTGGCGCAAAGTATGGCAGAGCTTGCAAAGGAGTAAAGATGGATAAGATAGCAACTGAAGTTTTGGCACTAAAAGATGAGCTCATAGCCGAGCGTCGCTTTTTTCACGCACATCCTGAGACTGGCTGGCATACATTTTTTACGACGGCAGTTATAGCCGATAAGTTAGAAAAACTGGGATATATGCTAAAGATGGGTAAAGATGTTGTTGCTGCAGACAAAAGAGCTGGGCTTGGCTCAGCTGAAGCTTGCCAAAAAGCGTTAGAGCGAGCAAGAAATTTGCTAAATGCCCAACAGGCAAAATATCTTGATGTCATGCAGGACGGACTCACTGGTTTGGTTGCTGATATAGATACTGGTAGAGAGGGCAAATTTACGGCATTTCGCTTTGATATAGATGGTGTTGATGTAACCGAAAGTAAAGAAGATGATCATAGGCCGTTCAAAGAGGGCTTTAGGGCTGATATTGACGGTATAACTCATGCTTGTGGGCACGATGGGCATATAAGCATAGGGCTAGGGCTTGCAAAGCTGATAGCAAAAAATTTAAGCCAGTTTAATGGTAAATTTCGCTTTATCTTTCAAACAGCAGAAGAGGGCACAAGGGGTGCTGTGGGTATGGAAGCAGCTGGTGTGCTTGATGGTGTGCAGCATCTACTTGGCGGACATATCGGCTTTCAAGCGACAAATTTTGGTGGGATAATATGTGGCACAAATAAACTTTTAGCGACCTCAAAATTTGATGTCATCTTAAAGGGCAAGTCTGCTCACGCAGCTGGCGCTCCACAAGAGGGAGCAAACGCTCTTTTAGCGGCTGCTCAAATAGCACTTAACATGCACGCCATAACCCGCCATAGTGATGGAGTTACGCGTATAAATGTCGGTGTTTTAAGGGCTGGCGAGGGTCGAAATGTCATAGCTCCAAACGGCTATTTAGCTTGTGAAACTAGAGGCGAGACAACTGAGCTTAATGACTTTATGCGAGAAAAATGCGAGCAGATAGTAAAGGGTGTAAGCCTGTCTTATGGCGTAGAGTATGAGATAGTTCCGACTGGTGGCACAAGTGGTGGGGATAGTGATGAATTTACGACTGCTCTTTATGAAAAATGCGCACTTGCATCGCCATTTATCCAAGATGATAAGATTAGGCGTGAGCTAAATTTTGGCGCATGCGAGGACTTTGCTCACTTTATGCAAAAAGTCCAGCAAAATGGTGGCAAAAGCGGTTATTTGATGATAGGCACTAAGCTTTGCGCTGGACATCATAATGCAAAATTTGATTTTGATGAAGATTGTTTGGTGAGCGGTGTAGATATATTTTTACGCTGCGCCTTTGAGCTAAATGGCATAAAATAAGGAGAAAAAATGAAAAAAGCACTACTTTTAAGCGCGTCAAGCTATAAAGATACAGGCTACTTAAATCACTGCAAAGGCTGGATAAAAGACTTTTGTGGCGAGCGTTGGGATGATGAAATTTTGTTTATCCCATTTGCTGGAGTTAGGCGAACGAACGAAGAGTATGAAAAAAAGGTTCGTGAGTGCTTAAATAACGATAAGATCGTATCTATACACCGATATAAAGATAAAAAAGCAGCAGTTAAAAATGCTAAAACTATCGCAGTTGGCGGGGGAAATACTTTCATGCTTTTGCATCTTCTTTATAAATTTGATCTAGTTGATGCGGTGCGTGAGGCTGTTGAAGATGGTGCACTTTACTTTGGCTGGTCGGCTGGAGCAAATGTTGCTGGAAGCACGATGATGACAACAAATGATATGCCTATCGTTATGCCACGCTCGTTTGATAGTTTTAAAATTTTTCCACATCAAATAAACCCACATTTTATCAGTGGTAAAATTTCGGGACATAATGGCGAGAGTAGGGAGGAGCGACTTGAAGAGTTTTTAATAGCTAATCAAAAATCGCAAATTTATGCACTTCCTGAAGGGTCTGCGATAGTTATAAACGGCTATGAGGCGCAGATATTTGGTCATGCGGATGCGTTAAAATTTGAGTATGAAAAAGAGCCACAGACTATACAGCTTGGCTTGAAATTTAAAATTTAAAGGGGGAAGTTATGGAGAGTTTTAGACTGATTTTAGCGATACTTGGTATCGTAGCCGTGGTGTTTTTGCTTATTAAAAAATTTGAAACACGCACCGTGCTTATAGGCGTTGGCTTGTTGCTTTGTCTAGCCGCGTTTGATCCGATGGCTGGCTTTAAAGCCTTTACTGATAATATGGTAAAAGCTGGACTCATAAAGGCTATTTGTGCTAGTATGGGCTTTGCTTTTGTTATGAAATATACAAAATGCGACCAGCACCTTGTGCGCCTTTTAACTAGCCCGCTTAAAAATGTTGGCTTTGTGCTTATCCCGCTAACTGTTGCGCTGACATATTTTATAAATATCGCCATTCCTTCAGCAGCAGGTTGTTCAGCAGCTGTTGGCGCTACTCTTATACCTTTGCTAATGGCAGCTGGCGTGCGCCCTGAGATGGCAGCAGCTTCAGTTTTTGCAGGCACTTTTGGCGGAGTTTTAAGCCCTGGCTCAGCGCACAATGTCTTTGTTGCTGATATGGTTAAAAAGAGTGTGCCTGACTACACAGTACAAGAGGTTATAAAAGTGCAGTTTCCAAGCGCGATAACATCTTTAATCGTCGTTCTTATAGCCATGAGCGTGATAGCCATAATCTTAAAAGACTATCAAAAGGGTACAAATTTTAGTAACACAAATGATAAAGCTAGCACAACAACTATCGAAAAGACAAATTTTTTATATGCGATGATGCCACTTGTTCCACTGGTTATCTTAGTTATAGGCGGCACAAGCCTTAAAAACTATCCATTTTTAGCATGGACAAAGATGGGTGTTGCAGAGGCAATGCTTCTTGGTGCTATCGTTTCTATCGCTGTAACTTGGACAAATCCACAAAAAATCACGAAAGAATTTTTTAGTGGTATGGGGAGCGCGTATGCTGAGGTTATGGGTATCATCATAGCAGCTGGAGTTTTTGTCGCTGGACTAACTGCATGCGGAGCGATAGATGTTGTTATAACATGGTTAAAAAGCTCAAATGAATTTGTAAAATTTGGCGGAACTTTCATACCATTTATCATGGGTGTGGTTACTGGCTCAGGTGATGCAGCGGCTATGGCGTTTAATCAGGCTATTACGGTGCATGCAGCAGACCTTGGTTTTGATCAAGCCACACTTGGTATGGCAGCAGCTATCGCTGGTGCTCTTGGTCGTTCAGCTTCTCCGATAGCTGGTGCTTGCATAGTTTGTGCTGGTATTGCTATGGTTAGCCCTGTTGCTATCGCTAAAAGAACGGCTTTGGGAATGTTTTTATCTGTTGTTGTCATAGCATTTTTTGTACTTTAAGGAGATAGAGTATGGAAATTTTGGAGCGTTTTTTAAACTATACAAAAATAAATACAACTACAAATAGAGAAAACGGTGCAAATGGCATAATGCCATCAAACCCAACCGAGCTAACTCTAGCAAAGGCTATAAAGGCAGAGCTTGAAGCTATGGGAGTAAAAGACATCTTGCTTAGCGATAAGACTATACTTATCGCAAAACTCCCTTCAAATTTAGATCACAAAGTTCCAAGTGTATCCTTTTTCGCTCATCTTGATACAAGTGCTGAGCAGACAAATGATACAAAAGCACAGGTAGTAAAATATAGCGGAGGCGACATCTGCTTAAATAAAGAGCTTGAAATTTATCTAAAACAAAGTGAGTTTAGTGAGCTTGCAAACTATGTTGGAGATGAGATTATTGTGACTGATGGAACTAGTTTGCTTGGGGCTGATGATAAAGCAGCTATAGCAGCGATAGTGAATGCATTTGAGTATTTTTGCACTCATCCAGAGATAAAGCATGGCGAGATAGTGGCTTGCTTTGTTCCTGATGAAGAGCAGGGGTTACGCGGGGCAAAAGCACTTGATACAGCTCTTGTTAGCACTGATTTTGGATATTGTTTGGATTGTTGTGAAATAGGAGAATTTATCTATGAAAACTGGAACGCAGGAGACTGCGTTCTTACCTTTAAAGGTCAGTCTGCTCATCCTATGAATGCCAAAGGAAAGCTTGTAAATTCGCTACTTTTAGCACATAAATTTATCTCACTTTTACCAAATGGTGAAGCTCCAGAATACACTGAAAATAAAGAGGGATATTACTGGGTTAAGGAACTAAGTGGAAATAGTGCAAAGACGGTATTAAAGCTTGATATTAGGGAATTTGATGAGGCAAAATACCACGAGCGAAAAGCCTTTTTGCAAAATTTAGCTGACGGGTTGAACAAAATTTGGGATAATCGCATTGATATAAAAATATCTGATCGATATGAAAATGTCTATAATTACCTAAAAGACGAGAATGCACCAGCCATACGCTACGCAAAACAGGCTTATGAAAATTTAGGTATCACGCCAAAGATAAAGCCAATGCGTGGTGGCTATGATGGGGCTGTTATCTCAGCAAAGGGTATCCCGTGCCCAAATATCTTTACTGGTGCGCATAATTTTCACTCGATATATGAGTATTTGCCACTTAATTCACTAAAGGCTGCAAGTGATGTTATAAAGCAGATAGTAACATTAGTAGCAAAGGGCTAAAACAGCCACCATAAAGGCAGGTTTACCATAGTTTTATGAAAATTTGGTTATAGTATTATTTTTACAAAATATAAAATTTAAGGATAAGAAATGAAACACATCTTAATCATCGGTGCTGGTGGCGTAAGTCAAGTCGCGACCGTAAAATGTGCGATGAATACGAGCGTTTTTAGCAAGACTACTCTGGCTAGCCGTACAAAAAGTAAGTGCGACGCGATAGCAAAATTTATAAAAGAGCGTTTGGGCGTAGAGATAAACACGGCTCAAATAGACGCCGATGATACAGAAGCAGTTGTCGAACTGATAAAAAAAACAGGCGCACAGTTGCTACTAAATGTAGCTCTTCCTTATCAAGACCTAACCCTTATGGATGCGTGCGTAAAGGCTGGAATTCCTTACATAGATACAGCAAATTATGAGCACCCAGATACGGCAAAATTTGAGTATAAGCTACAATGGGCGAAAGATGAAAATTTCAAAAATGCAAACACGATGGCGCTTCTTGGCTCTGGCTTTGATCCAGGTGTAACAAATGTATTTTGCGCCTATGCTCAGCAAAATTTGTTTGATGAAATTCACGAGATAGATATCCTTGACTGCAACGCTGGCGACCACGGATATGCATTTGCTACAAATTTTAACCCAGAGATAAATCTTCGCGAAGTAAGCTCAAAGGGCAGATACTGGGAAGATGGCGAGTGGATAGAGACTGAGCCAATGCAAATAAGCTTTAAGTGGGACTATCCAAAAATAGGCGTAAAAGATAGCTACTTGCTCTATCATGAAGAGCTTGAGAGCTTGGTTAAAAATATAAAAGGGCTGCGCAGAATTCGCTTTTTTATGACATTTGGTCAAAGCTATTTAACGCACATGAAGTGCCTTGAAAATGTTGGTATGTTGCGTATTGATGAGGTTGAGCATAATGGTGTGAAAATAGTGCCTATTCAGTTTTTAAAGACGCTTCTTCCAGATCCTGCAAGCCTTGGTCCTCGTACAAAGGGCAAGACAAATATCGGCTGCGTTATACGAGGCATAAAAAACAAAAAAGAGCGACAGGTATATATATATAATGTCTGTGATCATGAGGCTTGCTATGCTGAAACAGGTGCACAGGCTGTTAGCTACACTACAGGCGTTCCAGCGATGATAGGCTCTATGCTTGTTGCAAAGGGCGTTTGGAGTGGTAAAGGTGTGTTTAATATGGAAAATTTTGACGCTAAACCATTTATGGATGAGCTAAATCGCCAAGGTTTGCCATGGGAGATTATAGAGATGAAACCAGGCGAAAGATATGAGGTAGAAAGAAAAATTTAACTTTTGTGCGAGGGCTTTAGCCTCGCACCTTTTGGTATTTTAAATT
Organism: Campylobacter suis; assembly: GCF_905120475.1. Taxonomy (NCBI): domain Bacteria; kingdom Pseudomonadati; phylum Campylobacterota; class Epsilonproteobacteria; order Campylobacterales; family Campylobacteraceae; genus Campylobacter; species Campylobacter suis. The sequence goes on from NZ_CAJHOE010000004.1 coordinate 128,967, forward strand.
TATAGTAGCAAGGGAGTGATACACTATGATAAATGATGAGGTGATAGATAAATTTTATAATGGGCTTGAATATATAAAATTAGGCGACTTAAACCCAAAAAAGAGCTGTTTTATCGTTGTTGATATGATAAATGCCTTTTGTAGGCAAGGGGCTTTAGCATCAACAGAGTGCGCGCAGGTTGTCCCAAATTTAGTTACAGTTTTAAGCAAGGCAAAGCAGCTTGGTTTTAAGAACTTTTTGTTTATACAAGATAGGCATGATGATGAAAGTCTTGAGTTTGAGGCCTTTCCGCCGCACGCATTAGCTGGAAGCGATGAGGAGAATATAGTAGATGAACTCACTCAGCTTAAACTTGGCGAGCAAGTTTTTTATAAAAATTCATTTTCGATCGCTTATAATGCTGATTTTAACAAATTTATAAACGAACATAAAGAGATTGACACATTTGTTATAGCTGGATGTTGCACGGATATTTGCATATTTTCAACAGCACTACATCTAAGTTGTCTTTCAAATGAGCAGGGTAAAAAACGAAAGATAATCATCCCAAAAAGCCTAGTTGCCACTTACAGCTCATATGGGCATGACGCCAGGGTTTATGATTATATATTTTTAAAACAATCCGCAGACATTTTTAACGCCAAAATTTATCTAGATATGGTTTAAATTTTACCAGATATAGCGTTTTGATAGCTTATGTTCTCAAATGTCGTTATTGGCTTGTTTGAAAGCTTTGCGATAGCACTTATACTGTCTTTTGCGCTCGGTTTTGGTAAGATGATATGAAGGTTACCAACAAAAACAACATATACGCCAGCTGTTTGGCAAATTTGACTAACATCTTTGTAGCTAAATTTATGCGTAGGCTCATCTTCATAAAAGCTAAACTCGCTCTCATTAAGCTCAAGCGTCATTTGTTTTTGCATGCCGTCATCTTTTAATTTTTTTAGTATCTTTATGCGTTTTTTGCGTAAAAATTTTGGATAAAACATTAACCATAAAAGAGCCACTACAAAGCCAACTAGAGCTAGAAATTTTATCTCTAAAAAAATTTCTAATAAGAAAAATACTATTAAAATTTCTCCAAATATACCAAAGGTGTTAAAAAGGCTCATGTTTCTTGCGGACTTTGATCCAAAGATGGAAAATGTCTGGTATTCTAGAAGATCGCGTGATGTTAGGGTTAGGTTTTGTTTCATATTTTTCTCCTATTTTCTTTAATCATATCTTAACATACAAATGCTATAATATAACCTAAATCAAGGAGAAATATGCAAGCCGCAATACTTGGGCCTATAATTAACACAAAATTTGCCTTTAAAATCACGCTTTCTATGCTTTTTGTAGTTATGCTTTTTGCGATTTATTTTGACATAGCGGCGCTTTTTTATATCGGGAATTTTCTATTTTGTTGCGTGTGTATCTATAATATCTACCTTGTTATCCCAAAATCTGGTGAAAACCGCGAAAGCTGGGTACTTATCCTTTTAGGACTTACAACTTTTATAGCCTCTGATCTTATCTGGGCATTTTATAAAATTTTTTTAGTGCGGACAAGTGCTGAGTATGAGTTTTTGCGAGTTATGTATCTTGTGCCCACGGTTTGTTTGTTTGGTGGGAATTTTATCTTTTTGATAAACCGCTTTACAAGTGACTCTACTAGTGATAAATTTATTATTATAAATGATATGATTAGCGTTTTTTTGATGATTGCTATCTTTTTTATAGCTATTTTTGATGGCGTTGATATATCAAGAGTTTATAGCAGTGTTACATACTTTAGTGGGTTTTTTAATATCATCTTTAGCTTTTTTATACTCTTTTGCGTTATGAGTATGGCGTACTCAAATCAAATTTCAAAGCTAAATACCAGTATGTTTTTATTCTTAATCGCAAGCGCGATATATGCTTGTACGAGAATTTACTTCTCTTATAGTTTTTTTTTAGAGGTGATTTATGACAGCAAATATCTAATGATATTGTTTGATATGTCGCTTCTAGTCTTTTCTCTTGGTGCTGCAGAAATTATAAACAACAAAAACATCAGGGTAAAATCGACTATTTTTAATACATTGATAAAATTTATGTGGCCTGTATTTTTAGTGCCTATCGTTGTTAAAAATGATAAAAATATAGGACTTTTGGCTATCTTAATGTTTGTATTTGTTTGTCACTCTATCGTTAGTCACTACACTAAAAACTCTATCTCAATTAAAAATTTAAAAGATGATGAGGCAAAAAAGCAAGAGGCTCTTGAGTTTGAACTAAGTCGCCAGACAAATGAGATGATACTTACAAACCTAAAGCTAAAAGAGATGATAGATAAAGACTATCTCACGGGGATTGGCTCAAGAGCATTTATCATTCAAAAACTAAAAGAGAAGTGTAAATTTTTGCGACAGGGTAATTATATAGTAACTTATTATATAAACATAAAAAGATTCAAAAACATAAATGCGACCTATGGACAAGAGGTCGGCGATAAAATTTTGCATATGGTTGGTAAGCGTCTTTTAACTGCTTGTGCGGATAAGACGGACATTGTTGGTAGATTTAGTGCTGATGAGTTTATTGTGATTACAAATATGATGAACCCAGAACATAGTGCTTGCATAGAATTTGCAAATTCTCTTATTAGACTTATAAATGCTGAGATGGCTATAGGCGTTTACCGCTTTTCTATAGAAAGTGTCGTAGGTATAGAGATAACTGGTACAGACAGTAACAACGATGCAAAGGATATCATTAAAAATGCCGATAAAGCGATGTATTTTGCAAAGCAAAGCCCAAATTCAAATGCCTATGTTTATGACGAAAGTATGGATGAGCGTCAAAGGTATCGCGCGAGACTTGAAATTTTAATGCAGTCAGCAGTTTTAATGCGTGACTTTGATGTGCATTATCAGCCAGTTTTTGATATAAAAAGTGGCAAAATCATCTTTGCCGAAGCGTTTATTCGTTGGAATAACCGTGAATTTGGCTTTTTAGAGGCGGCAAAATTTATTGATATCATCAAAAGCAACGAATATTCATCTAAAATTTATAGCTTTGTTTTAAATAAAATCATAAGAGATTTTAAAGATCTAGATCAAAACGGTATCCAGCTTCCAGTGAGTATAAATATAACTTATAGGCAAACAACCTCTCTTGAGTTTATAAACATAGCACGAAATTTGATACAAAGCAATGACATAAACCCAAAGATGATTTCTTTTGAGTTTAATGAGGGTATTTGGGCAAATGACGGTGCAACCCTTGATGAGATGTTTAAGTCCTTAAAAGAGCTAGGTGTGCGTATTTGTATCGATGACTTTGGGATAGGTCAGTCATCGCTCATTTATATCAAAAAATACGAAATAAGCGCTGTAAAGGTTGCCAGTGAGCTAACAGCTAATATAGTAAATAACCCGCAAAGTGCACAAATTTTAAGCTCAGTTGTCGCAGTTGGCAGAAGTTTAAATATCAAAACCGTTGTAAAAAGTGTGGAGGATTTAAGCATTTACGAAAAGGCCAAGGAGCTGGGTTGTGATGAGGCGCAAGGTTACGCACTCTCACACCCTAAGCCAATAGACAGGCTTGTAAATTTTGCAAAGCAAAAGGGCGTTATCTCACTGCTTGAGTGAGCAAAAACCCAGTTTGCTATACATAAAATGAGAATTTTTGTGTGTTGTCTATAACATTTTCAAAGAGTTTATTGACTTTTTCTAGCATTTTTTGAGTAAGCTTGTGTTGCTCTAAAAGGCTATCAAACATTTTTAGCGTCTTGTCTGCTATTAGATTTGCGTGATTTAGGTCTTTTGCTTGCGGAAGCTCTGATTTTAGGCTGCTTGCAAGGTTTGTTATCTCGCTATTTGAGAAAATTTTATCATCTTCGATCTGTTTTAAAAACTCATCTATCTTTGGCTGAATTTTTTCAAGTGCCTCGTTTATCTCTTTTAGATCGTTTGCGTCTATGCCGTTGCCAACATACTCAAAATTATAACCGTACTCATGTGTGAGCGTTAGGCTTTGAATGCTAGAATTTGCCGTCCTTGCACTTGCGTATTCTACGCTTTTGTTGTTGTAAAGTCCTAGATTTATCTTATCTCCAGAGCTTGTTTTAAATGAAAAATCAAGGCTGCTTAGTTTTGCTTGTGAGTTAAAGTCTGCTCTCATTTTTTCTCCTTTGATTGTATATCGGCAAAATTTCAGTTTTGTAAAGCTAATTTTGTATAAAATTTATAAAAAGGATAAAAATGTGTTGTTTTGGAACTAGAATTTTTTTACTTATATTCATTACAGTTTTTAGTTTTGGACTAAACAGGCTGTATCCTCAGGTGCCAGTCGTGTTTTATTATTTTATACTTGCAAATTTACTTGCTTTTTTAATGATGTTTTTGTTTTTTACCGCTCGTCTGCCAAGCTTTGTAAAGCCAAATGCGATACACTACTTTTCGCTCATTGGAGGCTTTTTAGGTTCACTTTGTGCGATGATGATATTTAAGAAATTTGCAAAAGATAGTTTTACTGTGGTGCAAATTTTACTTTTTGTTATTTGGATAGCAGCACTTACTTTGCTAGTATTAAATTTTAGCTTTGTTAGCGAGTTTTTTAGGGAGTTGGTTTATGCTACGCCTAGATGAAAGGATATTAAAATTTCTTTACTCTAGACAACTTTTAAGCCTTTGCGTTTTAGATGATATGGCTAAGCCATATGCGTTTAGTGCTTTTTATGCTTTTAGTGAGAATGAAATTTCGCTTGTGTTTGCAAGCTCTGATGGTAGTGCCCACACGCAGTTTATGAGTAAAAACAACATAGCTTCTGGAACGATAGCACTTGATACAAAGATCGTAGCTAAGATAGAGGGTGTGCAGTTTTGTGGGGAAATTTTAAGAGCAAGTGATACTGAAAGTAAGATCTATTTTAAAAAATTTGCTTATGCAAAAATAATGGATCCAACCCTTTATGCCCTAAAAATAGAGTGGCTAAAATATACAAATAACACACTTGGATTTGGTAAAAAGATAAGCTGGAATAGGGGCGTTTAGCCCCAAAATTTATCTCTTGCAGCAAGAACAACCTATAAGTTTATATATCAAAGCTCCTATCACGGCTCCAACGATAGGCGCTATCCAAAAAAGCCAAAGCTGCTCTATCGCCCAAGTACCTTGAAATATGGCAACACCAGTTGAGCGAGCTGGATTTACCGATGTGTTTGTGACTGGTATGCTTATAAGGTGGATAAGTGTTAGTGCTAGTCCTATGGCTATCGGAGCAAAGCCTTTTGGTGCACGCTCATCGGTTGAACCAAGAATGATGATAAGAAAAAAGGCTGTTAGGACTACTTCTATAAGAAGTGCAGATGTAAGGCTAAAGCCATTTGGTGAGTGCTCGCCATACCCATTACTGGCAAAACCGCTTGCTGTTACATCAAAGCCAGCCTTGCCGCTTGCGATAAGATAAAGAACCCCAGCAGCTAGAGTTGCGCCGATAACTTGTGCGATAATGTAAGGCAATAAATCTTTACCATTAAAACGACCGCCAACTAGCAAACCAACCGAAACAGCAGGGTTAAAGTGACCACCGCTAATGTGTCCAACCGCATAAGCCATTGTTAAAACTGTTAAACCAAATGCAAGCGAAACGCCTGTAAAACCTATACCTAGCTCAGGAAAGGCGGCTGCTAAAACAGCACTTCCACAACCTCCAAAAACTAGCCAAAAAGTGCCAAAGCACTCCGCGAGATATTTTTGCATATCATCTCCTTATGAAAATAAAGCGCAGATTGTAGCACAAAATGGTAAATGGGCGAAAATTTAGGTGTGCCATGAGAAAAACTCATGGCAGGTTATTACATAAAGACTGGAATTTGTGTATTTTCTAGGAAAAATTTAGATGTTCCGCCAAGAACCATCTCCCTTAGTCCATTTTCTCCGTGTCTACCAGCGACTATAAGGTTAAAGTTGCCGTCATTTGCTGCCTTTGTTAGGGCTACACCAGGGATGTTATTAGTCTCTACAATCTCAAAAGTAGCATTTATATCATGCAGTGCAAAGTAGCCTTTTAGTCCGTCTAAGCTTGCTTTATCATCATCACCAAGTACTGCACGAGTTGTGATACAATGCACTTTGTCAGCTTGTTTTAACAAAGGTAGTGAGCTAGTTAACGCCCTTGAGCTTTGGGCTGTGCCAGTCCAGCTAACAAGGATATTTTTAGGATTAAAATTTTGCATAAATCTTGGGATAACGATAGCATTTTTACCGCTTTTCATAACTGCCGCTTCAAAAGTTCCAGTTATCTTTCCATCAAGTGGCACGGCTGCTACTACCATATCATAAAATTTACTCTCTCGCTCGACTATAACGCTTCTTTTTCCATCTTTTATCAAGAAATTTGCCGTAGCTTGACCTAACATAGGAGTTGCGCTAACCGTAACTTTAAGCTCATCGCAAATGCGCTTAAAGATCGCCTCGTTTTTCTTATGTTGGGCTAAAATTTCATCTTTTGCTGATTTTAAAAACTCCTCAAAAAGCACACCTCCGCGAAGCGTCATTTTCATATTGTAAACTATACTTGGATCAAGCTGACAAGTCAGTACATCAATGTGTGTATTAAAGTGTTTTGCAACTAGCAAAGCACCGTAAATTCGTGGCTGTACATCTTCGCCTGCACCTATTGGAAAGAGAATTTTTTTGACCATTTTTTATCCTTTTACTCCGCTAATGAAAGTGAAATTTTATTACCTTTTTGCTCGCTGACAACAACTTTTACGCTATCCCCAGCCTTTAGTGGTGACTTTATCTTTGAGATATGCAAAAGTCCGTCTACTCCATCTTTTAACTCAACAAATACACCAAAATCAACCACGCTTTTTACAGTACCGTTAAACTCATCACCGATGTTAAAAACTGGCTTTGGTTTGTCTTTATCTCGTCTATCGTGTCCGCCACGCTTTGAACCAAATTTACTCTCTTTTTGAGTTATTTGTATGATATAATCTTTTGCAGCATCGACATTTTTCTTTGCTCCGCCAGCGATTTTTACTTCGCCTTTTTCTCTGTCAAGGTCGATTGAAACTTCAAATTTTTCGATGATCTCTTTTATCGTCTTGCCAGCTTGTCCTATGATGTCAACTATTTTACTTGGATCGATGTTAAAAAGCTCTAATTTTGGTAAAATTTCATCATTTACGCTTATCTCATCATTTGCTTTTTGCATTAAATTTAATATATGAGCGCGACCTCTTTTTGCTTGTTCAAGTGCCTCTTTTAGCACTTCAAGGCTAATGCCACCAAGCTTTATATCCATCTGAAGTGCAGTTATGCCTTCGTTTGTGCCTGCAACCTTAAAGTCCATATCTCCGTCGTGATCTTCAAGTCCCATTATGTCGCTAAGCACAGCATGTTTATCGCCTTCAAAGACTAAGCCCATGGCAATACCTGCAACAAGCTTTGTCGTATCAACACCTGCTGCACGAAGTGCAAGTGCACCGCCACATACCGAAGCCATAGAGCTTGAGCCGTTACTCTCTAAAATTTCAGATACTAGGCGGATAGTATAAGGTGAGTGAATTTCAATACTTGGCGTAAGTGCTCTTTTTGCAAGGTTACCATGCCCTAACTCGCGCCTGCCAGGGGCTTTTATAGGACTTGCTTCTCCTACGCTAAAACCTGGGAAGTTGTAGTTAAACATAAATTTTTCGCTTAATGCACCCTTTTCTGTAAGCACATCATACATCTGCGCATCACTGTCCGTGCCAAGTGTAGCCACGACTAAAGCTTGTGTCTGACCCCTTGTAAAAAGGCAGCTTCCGTGAGCATTTGGCAAGATATTTGTTTCGATAGATATAGGGCGAATTTCGTCTAATGCCCTTCCGTCAGCGCGTTTGCGTTCGTTTATTATCTGCTCTCTAACAAGCTTTTTTTTGTACTTGCTAAGGACATTTGAGACAACGCTCTCATCCCAGCCCTCATTTATGGCAACTTCATCATCTAAAATTTGCTTGACTATCTTGCTTAGTTCGCTTGCGCGCTCGCTTTTAGCCATTTGGTTTATGGCATTTTTGACATCGTTTTTATACATCTTGTCAATGTATATTGCAACATTTTCGTTTTCTATCTCAGGTTTTAACTCTAATATCGCATCTGCTTTTCTGTGTTCGTTAAAAGCCTCTTCATAAGCATTTGAAGTGCGTAAGATAGCCTTGCTTGCGATATCTATAGCCTCTATCATCTTATCTTCGCTAAATTCATTCATCTCTTGTGTAAGTGCAAAGCCGTTATTTAGACTTACATCTATGATAGGATCGATAGCCATTACAGGTAAAATTTGCTCTTTTTCTTGCGGTAAACTTCTCATCTCAATCATCAAAAGCTCATCTTTTGTACCAGCTACATAGAGGTCAAGCGCACTTTTTTTAAGCTCAGAGTTGCTCGGGTTTATAACAAACTCACCGTCTATTTCGCCTATGCGAACCCCGCAAACTGGGCGATTTACGGGGATATCACTAAGATAAAGTGCTACAGAGGCTGCATTTAGCGAGACAACTTGTAGATCAACCTCTGGATCGGCAGAAAGAACCATTACAACTATTTGCGTTGGATAAGCATACCCTTTTGGAAATAGTGGGCGAAGCGAGCGGTCTATGATGCGTGAAGTTAGTGTCTCAAAATCGCCAGGCTTTGTCTCGCGCTTTACATATCCGCCAGGTATCCTGCCTGCAGCGTAGCTTTTTTCAAGATATTGCACTGTAAGCGGTAAAAAATCTTCTGATACTTGTGTCTCTTCTCTTGCTACTGTTGCCAAAATGACGGTGTTTTTTACGCGTAACATAACTGCTCCAGCAGCCTGTTTAGCGACCTTGTTTAGGTCAAAAATTTGAACTTGGTTATTGACATCTATGCTGTATTGCATTATTCTTCATCTCCTTTTTGTTGTTTTTGTAACGGTAAATATTTAGGGCTATCCTCTAAAATTTGCAAAATGCACTCATCTGTGGCATCTAGTTTGCTTTCATAGCAACTATCTACATCAATAAAATGTAAAATTTTATCTACCGTATAGATAGTGTCGATAACGCTACTAAGTGAAAGTGCGACATCAGATGCGATGACTGGGGTTGCGTAGGCGATAGACTTTACGCCTTCTTTTATCAGTGTTTTTGCGCAAACAAGTGCGGTCAAGCCACTTTCGCAACCTTCATCCATAATGATAACATTACGATTTCTTAGATCGCCTATTAGATTTCCTTTTCTAAATTTATATATATTTTTTAAAATTTTCTCTTCATATTTTCTATGTGCTTCCCCATAAACAAAGTCATAACTTATCTCAAATGCCCGTATAAGTGCGTCATTTAAGACTATCTCTTCAGTTTCGCTAACGACTGCGATAGTGCATTCTGGGTTGTTTGGAGCACTGATACACTCTGAAAATAGCATCTCGTAGTTTAGTCCTAGATTTTTACAAATTTCATCTACCATAATAACAGACTCAAGTGACATACAAATAACTAAAGTTTTACGATCTACAAGATCTTTTTTTGGCAGAATTTCAAATAGCTTATTTGCTGCATCTGCTTGGTCTTTAAATGTTATGGTATTTTCCATCATTTTCCGCTGCCGTCACCATCTTTTGATATCGAGAAGTCTTGGTGTATGCCACCCATAGGGTAGAAATTTATCGTTAGATAAACACCATCACTGCGCTTAACCGCAGCACCAGAGTTAGTTGTTGTAGGCTCTATCTTTCTTTGGTAGGTTAAGCCATAGTTCCAGCACTTTCGCCAGTGATCAATCCCGACTCTCCAAAGCTTTGTATAGTGGTGATTGGTATCATACTGCCATGAGCCATGAATTCTGTTATGATAAGGTAGCTTTGCGCTAGCATTTGAGGTAATATAGCTATCTTTTTTGTTGTTTTCTCTTTGTTTGTATGTGTGCCAAATGTTAGCATTAAATTTTTCGTCATTATAAGATAAACCACTTTGAATAAGTTCAAATTTATTTTTATCGTGCGAGTATTCAACCTTATTTTGTATACTTAAGTTCGCAGTTGGGTAAAGGGCGATCGTATTTTTTAAATTTCCTCGCTTATTTTCATCAACATAATATCCTTGAGAGACAGTGTGGCGCAAAAATTTTCTACCATTTGAAGTGTAAAAATATTGTGTTGCATAGCCTGAAAACTCCTCTTTTGTCTCTTCTTGCTGTAAGAAATTTTCATATCTTTTACCGTCTGTATCATAGTAAAACTTATCACTCAAATCCCCTTTGTTAAATCCAGGGAGAATGTACTCAGCACCAAAATTTATAGTATGAAAAAAGTTTTCATAAGCCTTGGCAAGATCAGTTGAGAGTACAAAACGGTGGAAGTTGTTGATATAGTAGTCATCCTTATTCTCTGTTTTGTCTGTAGCCGAGTTTGCTTTTTTATCAAAACTTATATAGTTTGCATAGAAATTTTCGTAAAATGAAAATGTTGCTGTCTTGTTAAATAGCGGTATATGTAGCGAAATTGGTGTATTTAGTTCATATTGAGTTGCTTTTATGCCTATGCGTCTAGTGTAGTTGTGCGACTGTATGTCAACCAAATAGAGTAAATTTGGCAAAAATAAAGAGTCTGTAAATTTATGATACTGAAAACTTGGATACTCTTGAAGTGTATCTTTATTTTCATTTGTTGAACCAAGTTTTTGTGTGTCGATATAGTATTTTGCATATGCACCAAAATAGTGATCTTTTGAGCTTAAAAAGTAGTTTAGTTTTGATGTAACTAGCGAGTCATGATCTTCGCCGCTATGTTCTTTTAGGTCAAGATAGTCTATGTCATTTAACGCTGTTGCCTCTATCCAAAGAGCCTCTTGTAGGTTTGGATCGATAAAATTTTTAAACAAAACACTTCTATCATATAGAAATTCTATGCCTTTATGAGTTTTGTTTTTTAGACTTTGGTTATTTGAGTTTTTGCCGATCTGTTCGTTGCGATACTTTTGTGTATCTCTATAGGCACCAAGTGAAATTTCACCATAAGAGTATGGCGAGTCAGTGAATCTAAAGGTAGCACTCATGCCCGCACCGCGCCTTGTTAAAATTTGCGGGTCAAGTTCGAAATCCCACTGATTGTATGGGGCAAAATATATAGGTTGTTTATAAAAAAAACCTTCTGATTTTTTATAACCTATAGTTGGTGGTAAAAGTCCAGTTCTACGGGTGGTATCAGTTGAGAAGCCAAAATATGGAAGATAAAAAACTGGTACCGAGCCTATGCGAAAAACTGGGTTAAAAAGATGTAAAAATTTACTATGCTTATTAAGCATAGCTGAGCTAGAGCTAATCGTCCAGTCTGGATCTTGTACATTACAGCTTGAAACTACTGCATTTCTTGTGTGGTAGTACTCATCATCGCTTTGGCTCTCATCGCTTTTCATCCAGACTTCAAGCTCTTTGTTCATCATAAAAAGGGCTTCAAAACTACTTGCATCAGTTTTTAAATTTAGTTTTGCATAGTTTGAGCGTGAAACTTCGCTAGCGCCTTTCATCATATTGACATTACCAAAAAGCTCTATAACCGAGCTATTTGTGTCATATACGGCTTTATCTGCGGTCACAAGATAGGTTTGTGAATATACGACTACATTTTTATTTGCGGTTACTATATCGCCTTCACGCGAAACATCATCGGCTAAAAGCTGCACATCTTCGATATTTGCCAACAAATTTATGGCAATAAAAACTATACTAAATAAAATTCTACCCAACATCTATCACTACCGTCTTTGCAAGTTTATCGTGCCAAGTTTGTTTGGCAGGGTTTCCAAATGCCCAAATAAAGCCTAGATAAAAAGCTGACTCGCTTAAATTTCTAACTACTGCTCTTAAAAAGCTGGCTCCTATGCTTGGTTTATCAAGGTAACCTATGTCTATGCAAGCTATCTTCATGGCTATCTTACCAAGTGTTGCGCCAAAATACCATACAAAAAATGTGTGGTATATCGTGCGAATGCTGATGTATTGTAGCATCAGTCCTGATATGGCTGCTATGATCTCTTCTTGTGTTTGAAAGCCTTTAAAATACTCAAAATATATAGCCATAAAAAGCCCGGCTAAGATAAACTCATCTATAAAAAAGGCAAAAATTCTTTTAGAAATAGGAGCTAAAGAGATATTTTCATACTCTAGTTTTTCATGAATTTGGCTCATTTTAGTGCCTGCCAAGCGATGTCTGTTCTAAATTGCATACCTTCAAAATGGACATTTTCACAAAGCTTGTAGGCATTTTGCTGTGCGGTCATAATATCTTTGCCAAGTCCAACACACACTAACACTCTACCACCACTTGCATAAATTTCGCCATTTTCTTCGCTAACTCCAGCATAAACTAGGTGTGTGTCGTTTGGAATTTCTTTTACACTTATCTTTGCTTTTGGTGAGTTTTTATAAGGATACTCGCTACTTGCGATAACTACACCAACAGCACACTTATCTTTAAGCTTTACATTTTCAAGCTCACCATTTGCCGCTTTTAATAAAATTTCTCCCAAATTTCCGTCTATCAAAGGCATTAAAACCTCACACTCTGGATCGCCAAAGCGGACATTAAACTCAAGTACATAAGGCTCGCCATTTACAACCATAACCCCTACAAATAACACTCCACAAAATGGGGCTCCTTCGGCTTGCATGCCTTTTAGTGTCGGTCTTACGACCTCATTTTCAAGACGAGTTATGATCTGTTGTGTGGCGAGAGGACTTGGTGCATATGCACCCATGCCGCCTGTATTTGGACCTTTATCGCCAGTTAAAAGTCGCTTGTGGTCTTGCGCTACTGGTAGGCTTACAAAATTTTCACCATCACAAATTGCAAAAAAGCTAAGCTCAAAGCCATCAAGGTACTCCTCGACAACGACATTTTTACCAGCATCGCCAAAGCTTTCTCCGCTTAACATCTGCTCTACCGCTTCTTTTGCCTCATCGTGGCTTTGGGCTATGATGACGCCTTTGCCGGCACAAAGTCCATCTGCTTTTACTACAAGTGGAATGCCAAGCGTTTCTATAAATTTAAAAGCTTTTTCTTTATCATCGGTATTTAGGTATCTTGCTGTTTTTATACCATTTTTAGCTAAAAAATCTTTCATATAAGCTTTACTGCCTTCAAGTCTGGCAGCTGCCTTGCTTGGTCCAAAAATAGCAAGTCCATGTGCTTTAAAAACATCTACTATACCAGCACTTAATGGGGCTTCTGGACCTACAATAGTTAGGGTGATATTTTTATCTTTTGCAAATTTGGCAAGTTCGTTAAAGTCAGAAATTTTGATATTTTCGCCAAGTTTGCTTGTGGCTGCATTGCCAGGAGCGAAATAAATTTGTGATATATTTTTATCTTCACTAAGCTTTAAACCTATGCTATACTCGCGACCGCCATTGCCGATGACTAAAATTTTCATGATTTTCTCCGTATTAAAAACCCAAGTGGGCGTCGCACAAAAGAGTGGCCCAAAAATCAAAGCCAATCTTGCAAGTAGGCGAACATCGACAGGTTGCAACTTCTCGCTGTTATCCAGCTCAAACGAAGCTACATCACAAGAAGTCCGCACATCTTCGCTAATACAATAGTGTTGGACCCCGTTATAATGCTTTCTCGCACCACTCAGGCATGTATAATTATATAAAAAATTTACTTAAAGTAATGTTTTAGCAAGCTTTATGCAGTCTTTTAAATTTTGTGTAGGGCTAATTATGGGGGTGGTTAAATTTTGAAGCTCTTTTGCTGTTGTGTTGCCGATGGCTACTGCTTTATATCTCATCTCCCAGCCAAAATTATCTTTAAAATTTCTAACAGCTGACGGCGCAGTAAAAACTAAAATGCTTCCTTGGGGCGGTTTTTTTTCGATTGTAAGAGTTTTTGGTATGTTTTTATAGGCGATGACTTGCTCTACATTTATATTATTTGCGCGCAAAATTTCAAAGACACTAGAGGCTGTCTTAAAAGCTCTTAGAAATAAAACTTTTTTTTGTGCTAAAAGTGGAGAAATTTCAGTCGCAAAATCATCTCCGTGCATATTTTTAGCAGTGTAAATCTCGCTAAATCCAAATTTTTTTGCTGCATCTGCGCTAGCTTTGCCTATGGCGTAAATTTCTATATTTTTATCTGGCAAAATTTGATTAAATTTTAGGGCATTTATGCTGTTTTTAGATGTAATAACAAGCGCGTCAAACAAACTTATCTCAAGGCTAAAATTTTCAAAAACTATCTTGTTTAAAATAAGCGTTTTTATATCTTTAAATTTTGCATGTGAGCCGATAAGATAGATCAATTTTCTGCCTTTAAGTACCCAAATTTACTTGCTATCAAATACATACAAAACGCCCCTAGCGCGCATAAAAATATCAAAATCGAAGTGCTAGCAAAAATATCTGCAAGTCCAGCTAGTGGCGAGACTATGCCGCCTAGCAAAAATGGGCAAAAACCAAGTACAGCAGACGCTGAGCCTGCATATTTGCGTCCGCAGTTCATAGCAAGTGCAGAAGCAGTCGGTAGGATACATCCTGTAAAAAACATTTGTATGATAAAGGCTGGTATAACAAACTCCACTCCAAGCCCTAAATTTAACGCGCAAGCTGTATATATCGAACTTGCTAAAAGCCCAGCAACTCCAACTTTTATCCCTTTGCTTTCTTTTAGCTTTGCGGATATACCAGCACCAATGGGTATAGCAAGTCCGTTTAAGGCAAAGCAAAGTGCGTATTCAAAAGGAGATAGCATAAATTTTTCCTGAAATATAAACGAACTAGCCGCGATATAGGCAAACATCGCTCCAAGCGCAAATGTCATAACCATCACAAAGGTCATAAATTTTTTATACACTAAAATTTCTTTATATACGCCGTAGCTTTGTAGTAATGAGGTTTGAAATCTACGCTCTGGTGGCAAACTCTCTTTAAAGTTAAAATTTGCTATAAACAAAATAATGCCAATTATACTAAGCACAATAAAAATACCATGCCAATCAGTAAATTTCATCAGCAAAGAGCCAACTACTGGCGAAAGGATAGGCGCAAGCGAGTTTATGGTCATCATAAGCGTAAAAAATTTTGTTAGCTCATGACCGCTATAAATATCGCTAACGATAGCACGCGCTATAACGACACTACCAGCTGAAGCAAGACCTTGGATGACGCGCATAAAGATAAACATCTCAATGCTTGTTGTAAAAAATATACAAATAGTACTTATGGTATAGATGATAAGTGATATAGTGAGTGGTGTTTTGCGCCCGAATTTATCGCTTATAGGACCTATTAAAAGCTGTCCGATAGCAAGCCCTGCCATACTTGTTGTGAGTGTTAGTTGCGTGAGTGATGTTGATGCACCAAACCAACTTGAGATGGACGGAAGCGCTGGCAAATAAAGATCAATAACAAATGGACCAAACGCCGAAAGTGCGCCCAAAAATAGCAGTAAAAATAGTCTTGAGTTGTGTTTGCGTCGCATTTTTCCTCTTTAAAAGTGTAATTATAGCTTTAAAATTTTTAAAAGCCAATAAGTATAGCTAAAAAAGAGTTGGCTGGCTAAAATTTGGCTCTTTTTTAGCCTTGTCTTGCTCTTTTATGACCCTATGAAACATATGATCACTAAAATTTATATCATTTTGCTGGCAAAACTTTACTATCTTTTGGCGTAAACTTTCAAGTGGTCGAATATCATTTTTGAGATAAATTTGCGTATAAAGTGGCGATAAAAATGTGTAGTTTTGCGTGATATAAGAAAGTATATCATCTTTGTATGGATAGCGTAAATTTAGGCTTTCAAACATGTAGTGATCGACAAAATTTTTTGATGTTTTGATAAGGGCAAACACATCTGTTATGCCGATAAAAATAGGCGAGATATACATCGATGTTTTTATGCCATTTTCGTGTAAAATTTTTAAGGCTTCAAGTCGCGCACTAACAGAACTTGCTCTATCCATATCGCTAGCAAATTTTTCATCAAGTGTATTTAGGCTGATGGCTACATTTACATTTTGTAGGTGTTTTAAAATATCTATGTCTCTTGTTACTAGGCTTGATTTGGTGATGATTTGTATTTTGCACCTTGTATTGGCTAGCTGAGACAACAAATTTCTTGTTAGTTCAAGTTTTCTTTCAAGTGGTCCGTAACAATCACTAATGGGCGATATAACTACGCTTTTGTTATAAATTTTTGCTAAATTTATGGGCTTTGAAAATATCTTTGCATCTACAAACTCTCCCCACTTGTCATCTTTGTGTGAAGCTGGTTTTGTAAAGCAAGCATAGCAGTATCTGCATGCAAAAGCGCAACCTACATATGGGTTTATCGCAAAGTCAGCAAGCTTTGAGCGAGTTAGTGGGTCGCTGGCTTGAATGTGTGAAATTTTCAAGTTTATAAAATGCCTTTGACTTTTGCATTTTGTGTAAGCTTGTAGCTATCATCTATCAGGTCAAAAACCTCTTCAAGCGGTGTCTCTTCGTCTATAACGACACTTATCCAGTGGCGTTTATTCATATGATATGCTGGCAAGAAGTGTCTGTTATCAAGCATCAACGCTACTAAGCCTGGCTCTAGTTTTAGGTTTATTAAAGTTATGTTTTTATCTCTTGCAAAAATTAAACTTTTATCTTTTAAATTTTTTGTCTTTAGGCTCATTAGGACACCAAACCATCTTTCATTGTGTCTATGGCGAAAGACCATGTAGCCGGGATATTTTTTAAAAATTTGCTCTGGAAAGACTTGATATTTGGTAAAGATGTAGGATAAAATTTTTTCTAGCATATCAAGGAAAGAGCCTTGGCTGGCTCTTTTATTATTTGTTTGCTCGTTCTATATATTCGCCACGCACAGTATCTACGCGGATAACTTCGCCTTCAAGCACATGAAAAGGTATCTGCACTACGGCACCAGTTTCAAGTGTAGCTGGCTTTTTGCCACCTTGTGTGTCACCTTTAAAATTTGGCGGAGTTTCTACGATTTTAAGTTCTACAACTTGTGGAACTTCCACTCCTATGGCCTTGCCGTTGTGAAATAATATATCAACCATCATGCCATCTATCATCCACTTTTTCGCTTCGCCAACATCTTCATCTTCGATGGCTACTTGCTCATAAGTAGCTGTATCCATAAACTGGCAAAACTCGCCATCATCATAAAGATATTGCATCTGTTTTTCTTCTAAATTTGGCTGCTCGCACTTATCGCCTGCGTGAAAAGTTTTTTCAAGAACCTTGCCGTCGATAAAAGATTTTATCCTTGCGCGTACAAATGCTGCGCCTTTGCCAGGTTTTACATGTTGATACTCAACTATCTTATACGGAACGCCGTCTATCTCGATCTTTAGTCCCTTTTTTAAATCGCCCATAGAGTATGAAGCCATAGTTTCTCCTTATTAAAATAACGGCTGATTATAGCAAATTTAAGTTAAAATTTTACTTTTGCGAGCTTTTAGTAGCTTTCTAGAAGCTTGCTAAGCTTTAGCTGAAGCTCTTGGCTAAACTCGCTTGCACTTATCATATCTTTATCAAAGCAAATTTTATGCTCACTAACAGAGCAGTATTCGCTAAGTGCATTTTTATACCCACCTCTTATGGCAGCACTCTTTTCTTCTAAAAAGCCAGCTCCTGCAAAGATGAGTGAGCCTAAGTCAAAGCCAAATTTAAGCTTTGCTGATGAACCAGACTTTATCCAAGAAAGAAAAATTTCATCATATCGCAAACTTAGTGCGCCAAGTCCGTCTGGTATAACGATCATATCAGCACCGTAAATACTCTCGCCAAAAACATCAGGATGTAAGCGAACTCCAAGCTCACACACCACCTCATTTTTAAACGCACAAGTCTTTAGTCTGACGCCTTCAAAGCTTTTAAAAAAAGCCATTAGCATTGCAAAATTTGCAAGATTCATCTTATCATACATAACAAGAGCGATCTTCATTTTTACCTCTTTATACGAAATTTTGGTGCACTACCATCCATCGTTATCTCAACGACATTTTGCCCTGCAAGAGCATCAAAAAATTTACCAAGCCTGCCAAATCCATACTCTTGAAGCGAAAATTTAACACTGCCATCTTTTATAGCTGAGCCAAATAAAGACTGATGTATAAACTCATTTTGATTAGAATTTGTAACCATCTCATCATAAAATTTGGTTAAAATTTCACGAGCTTCATTTAGGTTTTTTGACTGCTGCATGCTTTGATTTTGTGGCTTGATGCCGATGAGAGATTTTACGCCATTTTCTATATTTTGTCTTATTTTTGACTTTTTGTTAATAAGTAAAATTTCATCATACGCGCGCTCGTTTTTGGCATTTGTTGCAACGCAAATGGCAGTTTTGCCGTGCGAGCGTATCTTTTGCGCTAGCCTTATAAAATCACTGTCATTTGAAACGATGACAAAGGCGTCAAATTCCCCGCTGCAAAGTAGCTCCATCGCATCTATCGCAAGTGCGATATCAGATGAGTTTTTGCCGCTTGCGTAGCTAAAATTTTGCATGGCAAAGATATTGTGATTTAGTATCACATCTTTATAGCTTTTTAGGCTTGGTAGGCTAAAATCGCCGTAAGCAAAGGCTTTGCCGACCTTTCCAAGCTTATTTATTCCTAAAAAAGCCTCATCTACAAGCGTATGTGAGAAATTTTCAGCATCGATAAAAACCGCTATATTTTGAAATTTCAAAGCGCTTCCTTAAAATTTACTATCTCGCCTAGTTTTATCTCTAAAAATGGCGTTTTTTGTGGCACATTATCTGGTATGATATGGTTTAAAAAAGATGGAAGTTTTCCTATGGACGCTATGAGTGGATAGTTATCACTCATCTTTAGTTCTATCTCATGTGTTTTTAGCCACTCAAACTCTATGGGTTTGCCATCACTACCCCACGCAAGATCTTTTAGCTCTAAGCCATTTGGCTCAAGCACGATAGATGTTGTCTTTTTAAGACTAAGTGCATAAAGCTTTAGATATAGTGCTTCTATACTTTTAGGGTGAGTATCTTCATAGATAAAGACTAGTCGAAAATTTTTGGCATTTTTGGACTCATTTACGGCATTTCGTACCGCTTTTAATGTGCTAACATTTGGGTGTTTTTCGGTTTGATTTTCAAATGCACAAAAAAGCTGCCAAGCTTTATTGGCAAGCTCCTTATTAAAATCGCAAACAAACTCACTATCTTGAAAATTTACTGCCACGCCACACTCTTTTAACGCCCATGAAAACGCAGCTGCACTTAAAAAGCTCTCGTTCCAGTTATGTGCGCCAAAGCTAGCTTGCAAAATTTTTCTATCATCTATTTTGCTACGATCAACCCTAGCTATACCAAAAGCAAGCGGATCACGATAAAGTGCATCTGATCGGACAGTTTCGCAAATTTGTTTAAATTTTTCCGTTGTCAATATTTTCCCTACTGTATTTTTTCATAGCTTATCTAAAAATTCATAAAACTTTTATATAATGGGCTAAAATTTATAAGGGAAAAAATGAAATTAGGCGCAAACAGATACGGAACATACTACGCAAAAACCCAAGATAACAAGATAACAAACATAGAGCCATTTAGCCCACATCAAGGGCTTTTTGAGCTAAATTTAGCGATGCAAGATGTGCTAAATCACAGCTCCCGTGTAAAACACCCATATGTGCGTAAAAGCTTTTTAGATGATCCCACAAACCCAAAGCCAGAGCTTCGTGGCAAGGAGGAGTTTGTGCGAGTTAGCTGGGAGGTGGCACTTGATCTAACGGCGCAAAGTCTAAAGCAAGCCTATGAAAAGCACGGCGCGAGCGCAGTTTATGGTGAGAGCTACTTTTGGGGAGCAAACGGCAGAGTTAGCAACGGCAGACGCTGTGTGAGGCGTATGCTAGATCTCATGGGTGGCTTTGTGAGCGAAAGCGGGGACTATTCGCTTGGGGCTGGGATAGTGGTGTTTGAGCGAGTGTTGGGGCGCGATGTGTATTTTCCCGTGACTGATAACTGGCAAGCTGTGCTAAAAAATGCGAAAAATGTCGTTTTTTGGGGTGCAAACCCGCTAGTAACGAGTGAAATTTCAAGCCGTATCCCACTTCACAACGGCTATGCGTGCTTTGAAAAACTAAGACAAAGCGACATTAAAATTTACAGCGTCGATGTCTTTAAAAACGAAAGCGCAAAGTATTTTAACGCTAAAACACTTCTACTTCGTCCTAGCACAGACACAGCTATGATGATAGGGATGTGTCACTATCTTTATACAAACAACTTACACGATGATAAATTTTTAGAAAATAACTGTGTTGGGTTTGATAAATTTAAAGAGTATTTTATGGGAGAAAAAGATGGTGTTGTAAAAGACATAGCTTGGGCTAGTGAGATTTGCGGGATTGCTAAAGATGAGATAGAGGGTTTTACGCTAGAGCTTGCAAAAAACTCCACAAAAATCATCTGTGGTAGATCCATACAAAGAAGCGATCACGGTGAGCAAGCCTACTGGGCGATAATAGCGCTAAGTGCTATGCTGGATGGCTTTGGCAAAGCCGGCGAGGGGCTAGACATTGGCATTGGATTTGGCGGGTGCGGGGATGTGGTGTATAAAGCGCCAAATATGAAAAATTTCTGCGAAAGCCCTAAAAATAGCAAACTTCATGTCATACCAAGCTCAAGAATGATCGAGGCTTTTGAGGGCAAAACGCAAACGCTAGAGCAAAACGGCGAAGTGATAAATATGCCAAATATCAAAGTGATGATAAGCGCCTCGGGAAATCTCTTCACCCGCCACCAAGACTCAAACAGAGCAGCCATAGCACTGCGTAAGCTAGATGCCATCATCACACTTGAGCCATTTTGGACATCGCAGGCTAAGTTTTCAGATAT